>NZ_JBVUBB010000009.1:0-249657 GCF_055791185.1 Bradyrhizobium ingae | reverse complement strand
GGTCGAGCGTCCGACCACAGCCACTCCGCGCAGCGAGCGATGCCTGGAGTCCGTCTAGCAGGCTGTTGAAGAAGTCTCTGGCACGGAATTGGACGTGATTCTCTCGATGATTGAATCGGGAGGCCGGCATGCGGGGATCGGACGAGCGGTTTGGATCGCTGTTCAGTTACGTGGACCTTGAAGCGCGGGTTCGCCGGGATCATCCCCTACGGATGATCCGGGAGATCGTGAACGCTGCGCTGGACGAACTTTCGAAGGCATTTGCAGGGCTCTACAAGGACTTTGGCCGGCCCTCGATTGCACCTGAGCGGCTGCTCCGGGCGATGTTGCTGCAGGCCTTCTACGGCATCCGCTCGGAACGACAATTGATGGAGCGGGTGGAGTTCGACCTGTTATTCCGCTGGTTTGTTGGTCTGGGCGTGGACGGTCAGGTGTCGGTGGGTGGCGTCGAACGGATCGCCTGCTCGATCGCACGTGCCTCCCTCAACAGAATTTCGATGACTTCCGGCTCGCGGCGCGGACCAAGCCGCCTGCGAACCGCGGAGGCGGTCATCGCGGCTGCTGCTCGTCCGTCGGGCGCCTTGATCCAGGTGGAAGTCGATTTCGTCCCCTGAACGAGGCCAACCTCGCGCAAATTGTAGCCGCGCCGCCGCGCCACGGTGATTTGGCCCAGAACCGTGGCGGCTAGCGGTTCGGCGAGCGCGAGTCTACGGATGACCCATCTGATCAGTTTCCATTCTTTGCAGATACTGCAGGACGACTTCACCTGAAGTCATGATGTGCTGCTCGATCAACGTCATCAGACCAGTTCGATCCCTTGAGACGCAAAAGTCTAGGATTTCCTGATGTTCGTTCTGAGTGCTGACCGGGAACTTCTGGTCACCCCATGCGAGCCGCCAGTATCGATTAAGATTGTTGCGGGCGCGGCTGATCTGTTCAAGAAAGAACGGCCGGTTAGCGCGCGTGTATATGACTGTGTGGAATTCGGTCGCGATCCGCAACCGCTGCGCCGGATTGCTAGTCCTATCGATCTTCGCCATGAGGAGGCGGGCCTGCTCGATGTCGCGCTCAGTCAGATGATCGATCGCCCAGCCGGCCAGCCGAGGTTCGAGAATGGCGCGGAATTCCATCAATTCACGTGCGACCACGCTCGATAGATCCGAGACGAAGCAACCGCGGTTGTGATGGAGGACGGCAAGGCCCTCCGAGACCAAAGCCTTGAGCGCCTCGCGCACGGGCGTATGGCTGACGCTGAACTCTGCCGCGATCTCATCCTGTTTCAGCGGTGCACCGGGAGGAATCTCTCCACTGCAGATCGCGTCGCGAAGGGCATCAGCAATCATCTCGGTGCTGCCGATCGGTTTGGGTCGCAACGCGCCTCGCAAATTCATCTCCTATGGATCGTGTTTGACATATAATATATAATCGGCTAGAGCCGATTGCAATACCGACGACAACGCGCGCGACCGAGGATTACATATAATATGCAATATGAAGCTTCTAAATCTGTGGCAATTGGGATCGATTGATCGGCCATGTTGTCCGTCGCCCCCTTCTCTCCCATCGAGATCGGTCAAGGGCTTCACGCCCTGGAAACCCCCTGCCTAGTGCTGGACGAATTCCGGCTGATCCGGAACGTCGCGCGGTTGCGGCGCCACCTTGTTAAGCTTGGGGTCAAGCTTCGTCCGCATCTCAAGACCGCAAAGAGCATCGACGTCGCGCGGCGGGTGATGGACGCCCCACAGGGGCCAATCACCGTCTCAACACTGCGGGAAGCCGAATACTTCTTCGGGCACGGCGTTCGCGACCTGCTCTACGCAGTCGGCATCGCCCCCAACAAGCTCGATCATGTCTTCGACCTGCGGCGCCGCGGGGCCAATCTGACGATCGCTCTCGATAATCTGGAAGTTGCGCAACTGGTGGCAGCGAAAAGCGTCGAGCGGCGCGATCCCCTGCCGGTCCTGATCGAGGTCGATACCGACGAACACCGCTCCGGAATAAAGCCGCCTGCCGACATCCTGGTCGCAGTTGGTCGCACTCTTCACGAGGGCGGCGCGGCACTTCGCGGCGTCATGACCCATGCCGGCAGTTCCTACGGCCTGCATGACCAAGCCTCCTTCGCGGCGATGGCCGAACAGGAGCGGTCCGGCATCGTCGCAGCGGCGACTGCGCTCAGAACTGCGGGACTGCCCTGTCCGGAGGTCAGCGTCGGATCCACGCCGACTGCGCATTTTGCCCGCGATCTCACTGGCGTCACCGAGGTCCGCGCCGGGGTTTTCATGTTCTTCGATCTCGTCATGGCCGGCATCGGCGTCTGCGACACAAAGGACATAGCCTTGTCTGTGGCCGCGACGGTGATCGGCCATCAGCAGGACAAAGGCTGGATCATCGTTGACGCCGGCTGGATGGCGATGTCGCGTGATCGTGGCACGGCACGCCTGCCTATCGATCAGGGTTATGGCGTCGTCTGCGATCTTGCGGGCGATCCGATTCCCGATCTGATCATGATCGACGCCAATCAGGAGCACGGCATTCTGGCCATCCGTCCCGGCTCTCAAGGCCCTGCGCCGCGACTTCCAGTTGGTGCGATGGTTCGCATCTTTCCCAACCATGCGTGTGCGACCGCAGCCCAGCATGACCGTTATTACGTCCTCAACCAGAGCCGGACGGTGTCCGCCCTCTGGCCGCGTATTTATGGATGGTGAACTTATGTCTCTGCCGATCAAAGCCATTGCAACCGAGGCCGCCCCGCAAGCCTTTGGCCACTACGCACAGGCAACCGAGGCTGCGGGTGTTGTCTATGTCTCTGGCCAACTCGCGGCCCAAACTGACGGAAGCTCCCTCGCGGACCAGCCTTTCGACATTCAGGCCCGCCAAGCCCTCGCCAACATCATCGCGATCGTCGAGGGCGCAGGTCTCGGCCGCGATCGCATCGCGAAAGTGACTGCCTATCTCGTCGGCGTCGAATATTGGCCGGCGTTCAACGCGATCTATGCGGAGGTTTTAGGCGAGCACCGTCCGGCGCGCGCGGTGGTGCCGGTCCCTGAACTCCATCACGGTTACCTCATCGAACTCGACGCCATCGCTGTGCGGTGAAGCGAGCGCCGGCACTGGCAGGTTCATAAAAACATCATCTGGAATTGAACAATGGATAGCGAACAGCACACGACACGCCTCAGGCCGAAGTTGATGTCGTTTGACGTTTTTGGCACGCTCATCAGCGTCCGTGACAGTTCCTACGGCGCCTTTGCGCGAATTCTTTCCGACGCCGGGGCGCCTCATGTCGACGTCAAGGCGTTCTGGGAACATTGGGAACATCGCAACATTGCCCATTACTGGGACCCCTATCGCTCATACCGCGAGATTTGCGAACTCTCGCTCGCTGAGACGTTTGCGCATTTCGAGATTGGGGGCGACGGCCGCCTCATCGATCGCTACTTCGAGGCCTTCCCGCGCTTTTTTCTCTACGACGACGTCGTTGGCACGCTGGATCAACTGTCGCGCCACGCCAAATTGGCGGTCGTATCCAACATCGATGATGACCTGCTGGCCCTGACGCCATTGAAGCGAAACTTCGATCTGGTCTGCACGGCGCAACGGGCCCGGGGCTACAAGCCGGACGGCACGCTGTTTCGCTACCTGATCGATAACGCAGGCGTCGCGAAAGATGAAATCTTTCACTCGGGCCAATCGCAGTTCACCGACCTCGTTGGCGGCAAGCCGCTCGGATTGACCATCGCCTGGATCAACCGGCGCCAGATCGCGCTCGATCCGTCGGTCCCGCGCCCGGACTTCATTTTCCCGAACATCCAGTCGCTAAGCAGCGTCGTTCACATCTAAGAGCAAAGTCATGAGGAGCGTGTGATGTTCGTCAGAAGGTTTGCCTTATCGTCCGTTATCGTCGCGACTTTCCTGCCGGTGCTGGCAAAGGCGCAGGAAGCCGATAACGCCTTGAAGCGCATTCAGCAGAATAAGACGGTCACCATCGGCTTCCGTGAAAGCGCAAAGCCCTTCGCCTATCTCAACGAGAACAAGCAGGCCAGTGGCTACTCCATCGAAGTCTGCAAGAGGATCGCCCAGGAGGTTGGCCGCAAGCTCAACATTCCCGAGATCCAGGTCAAGTATGTGCCGGTAACGCCGCAAACGCGCATTCCGCTGATCGCCAACGGAACGGTCGATATCGAGTGCGGCACCACCGTCAATTCGCTGGCGCGTCAGGAGCAGGTCGATTTCAGCTATGCGGTCGCGCTCGCCGAGGGGAAACTCCTGGTGAAGAAGACATCGGGCATCCAGGACCTGCCGGACCTCAATGGCAAGATCGTCGCGCTCGCCGCGGGAACGACAGCCGAACGCTATGTGCGTACGGCGCTGGACCGCAACAAGATCAATGTGCGCGTGCTTCAAGTCCGGGACAACGCCGAAGGACTTCTCGCCGTCAACTCGCAGCGGGCCGACGCATTTGTCAACGACGCCGTTTTGCTCGGCGGCGCGCTCCGCACGGCACAGAACAAGGATGACTTCGCCGTTGTCGGCAACCCGCTGTCGTTCGAGCAGGTCGCGTTCATGGTCGGAAAGAACAATTCGGGCCTGCTAACGATCATCAACGGAACGATCGCCCGTATGCTTGCCGGCGGCGACCTGCAAAAGCTCTATGACCAGTGGATCACGCCCTATGGCGTACCGATCGAGGGCGAGGTCGACACCCTGTTCAAGATCGAAGCAATCGCTGAATAAAAGAGTAGCGATCGCGATCCCTTTTTGATCATCGACGGACGAGATCTTGCGTCATGAACTACCAGTGGAACTGGGGTCTTCTGTTTATCGAGCCTTACGCCGGCTGGCTGCTGGCAGGACTAGGCTGGACCGTGGCCCTGTCTCTCACCGGCTGGCTCGTCGCGCTGCTGCTCGGAGCCGTTGTTGGCATCGCACGCACGTCGTCGTCGCGATGGGTCCTGATCGTTTCCGGATTCTATGTCTCCGTGTTTCGCAACATTCCGTTGCTGCTGCAGATGTTCGTGTGGTTCTTCGTGGTGCCGGAACTCCTGCCTGCCAAGCTCGGCCTTTGGTTCAAGCGAGACCTGCCCAATCCGGAGTTCTGGACCGCCGTGCTGGCGCTCGCGTTCTATACGTCAGGCCGTCTCGCCGAACTCTTTCGGGCAGGACTGCAGGCCGTTCCGCGCGGGCAGAGCATGGCCGCCGACGCAACCGGTATGAACCGGACGCAGGCCTTGCGTTACGTCGTCATGCCACAAGCGCTCAGGATCGTCCTGCCGCCCCTCACCTCCGAGTTTTTGTCCATCGTCAAAAACTCGTCGCTGGCCCTGACCATTGGTGTGCTCGAACTGACGGCGCAGAGCCGGCAAATCGAGAATTTCACCTTTCACGGCTTCGAAGCCTTTGGTCCCGCGACTATCTTCTACGTGCTGGTCGCGTTCGTCCTCAATCTGATCATGGTTCGCCTGCAACGGACCCTGGCTTTACCCTTGGCCGCGTAATTCAATGCTCGACTATTCGCTCATTGTCCGAAACGCGAGCTTTCTCTTGGACGGGCTGCTGCTCAGCCTGACCTTGACCCTGATCGGCGTTATCGGCGGCCTCGCCGTCGGTACCGCTTTGGCGCTGGTCAGGCTGTTCGCCGGCCGCACCGGGAATGGTGTGGTCAACGTTTACGTCTTTGTGTTTCGCGCGATCCCGCTCATTCTCGTGATCTTCTGGTTCTACTTCATGGTGCCGTTAATCTTGGGGAGACCGGTTGGCGCTTGGACGTCGGCGACCGTCGCCTTCACTCTGTTCGAAGGCGCCTACTATAGCGAAATCCTGCGAGCTGGCCTGAAGAGTGTTCGCGCGGGCCAAATGAATGCGGCGCTCGCCGGCGGCATGAGCCGGGCGCAGGCCTTGCGTTATGTGGTCTTTCCGCAGGCGTTCGCCGCCATGATCCCGATCTTCCTCACCCAGGCGATCATCCTGTTTCAGGACACGTCGCTGGTCTTTGTCGTCTCGCTGCACGACTTCCTGACCGCGACATCCATCATTGCCAACCGGGACGGGCGGCTGATCGAAGCCTATGCGTTTGCCTGCCTCGTCTATTACTTGATCTGTCTTGCGGCGACGGCCGGCGTCGAAAAGCTGAAAAGGACATTCGCCCGATGATCGAGTTCAAACGCGTCAACAAATATTATGGCGCGCATCACGTGCTTCGCGATGTCACGATGACGGTCTCTCGCGGAGAGGTCGTCGTGGTCTGCGGACCTTCCGGATCCGGCAAGTCGACGCTGATCAAGTGCGTAAACGCACTCGAGCCCTACCAGGATGGCCAAATTCTCGTCGACGGCATCGATGTCGGATGCGCAGCGCGATCGGCCACGCATCTGCGGCGACGGGTTGGCATGGTGTTCCAGAATTTTGAGCTCTATCCGCATCTCAGCGTGATCGACAACATCTGTCTCGCGCAGCGGGTCGTCCTCAAGCGGCAGGTCGAGGAAGCGAGAGAGCGGGCCCGACGTCTGCTCGATCGCGTCGGCCTGAAGGACAAGGAATCTGCATATCCGATGAATCTGTCGGGAGGTCAGCAGCAACGCATCGCGATCGCGCGTGCGCTGGCACTCGATCCCGAGGTCATGCTGTTCGACGAGCCGACGTCGGCGCTCGATCCCGAAATGATCAATGAAGTCCTCGACGTCGTGACGGCGCTCGCAGCCGACGGCATGACCATGATGGTGGTGACACACGAGATGGGATTTGCGCGCCGCGTCGCCAGCCGCGTGGTTTTCATGGACATGGGCGAAGTGGTGGAGGACTGTTCGGCCGACGAATTTTTCGATCACTCGCAGTCCCGCTCAGATCGAGCGCGGCTATTCCTCGACAAGATATTACATCACTGAAGATTTCTTATCGTCTCCGGGCAAGGGCTCGATGAACAATATCGCGAATGCAAGGTGCTACCTCAACGGTCCTTAGGTCGCCTCTCAATCACAAAGATCGGCGAATGTCGGTATCGACGAATGCATTCCCCCGACTTGAACCTACACGCAAGTCGTCCGCAGCAGCCGTTGCGGAGGCGGCCAAACGCAATCACACTGACCCGCTCCCAGGGAACATCGGTCTTTCAGTCGACGTGCGCGGTGAGGAAATTTTCTTGACGGGTATGGAGACACTCAGTTCGCCGAGTTCCTTCGCCGGTTCAGCGTTTGAAGGTCAGAAATTCTGCGTCGATCCAGGGCGGGAGTTCAACTTCGTCCATCTGGTGGGCGGATATCCGCAACTGTTCAACTCTCGAAAACGGTCTCAGCGAATTTAGGACCTCATTGTGTCGTCCGTTCTGGATTGATCTTAACTTCGGAAGATCGAGCAACCGCCGATGGCGCAGTCGCTCGCTCGAACTCGGACTGCGCGGAGTTTCTAATAAGCGCAGGATTTCGGGCCCCGAGACCGCGAGGAAAGGACATGGTGCAGGAGGAGCCACTGTCCTCGGCCGACCCTCAATCGACACGTTACGAAACGTTGGCGATTATGAATGGCTGATTAGGGGTACGACCACCCGCATCGTTTCCCTCCTTTGCCGTCGCATTTCGGGCCGTAGCTCAAATTGTGGGTTTTGGTTGAATGACGTCGAAAACACCTTATTTTTCAAGGGGGATTGACTAACACTCTCTCCGCCATTTGCACGATTGTGTGCGACAAACTACGATCCTCTGCGATCTTGCACACCCGGATGATAGCGCTCCGGCGTCAACGAGAGCAAACATCGCTCGAAAGGCTCGCCGCTAGATCGCTGCTGCACCTGGACCAGAGCACTGGAAGCCATTTCCAGCAGACGTGGTATCTAGATCGAAGGAAAAGCCCCATTCAGGTCGGTCCGGGACGATGGCGCGGCCCTCGTCGTTCAGTTCGATCCGTTCAGCATAGAGCGGCTCAAGCCAGTGGAGGTGCTCCAAGGGAGGTGCTCCAGGATATACGCGTTGGGCGCGGCTGCGAGCAGGGCGAGGCTCATCTCGCTGAACAGGTGCGAGGACCCTTAGGATCAATGTCCGCCTCGACAGCCCGGGTGCAGGCATGGCGAATCGGCGTCGGCATCCGAGCAGATGAAGCGATCGATCGGAAGATCGTTGGTGAAGGTTCGGGCTATGTCCTCGACCTGCGCACGCTTGAGATAGCGTGGCTGGCGATCCCGCAGCAACATATAGAGCTTGGCGCTCTCCTCGAGTTCCTCGCAGCTGAATACCGCGGCTTCGAGACTGTCGGCGGCGACCACGGGTCCGTGATTGGCAAGGAGAACCGACGAGTATTTCCCCCCGAGCGCGCGGATTGCCGCCGCGACCGCCGGATCGCCAGGCCTGAAATAAGGAAGCAAGGCCGTCGCGCCGCACCGCATCAGCTGATAGGGCGTCAGCGCTGGAAGCGCCGCTTCCGGATCGATCTCGGGCAGCATCGACAGTGCAACACAATGCGTCGAGTGGAGGTGCACGATGGCGTTGGTCGTGCGCCGGGTTTCGTAGACCGCGTTATGCAGGGGAATTTCCTTGGTCGGGGGATCCCCAGAAACGAGCCGGCCCCGGGCATCGATGCGTGAGAGCCGCGCTGGATCGAGAAACCCCATTGATGCGTTGGTCGGCGTTGCAATCCAGCCGCCATCATCAAGCCTCACCGATATATTGCCCGACGAACCCGGCGTCAGGCCGCGCTCAAACAACGACCGCGCGAGTCTGCAAACATGTTCTCGAATCCTGGATTCAATCATGATCGGGTTGTTCCGTTGGCCTGGCGGACAAGATCAAACAATGCCCGCCCGTGACATGGTGTCGTTTCTACTGTCAGAGTTATGACGTGGCGAGCCGTCGACGCTGCGTCCACTGCCCAACGTCGCCAGCACGCAGAACGGCGACATCTCGATCCCGTGCGTCGCTCTCACATCGTCCGCTGCGGTGCCGTCTGCAACAATTGCCGGAGTTCCTCCGTGTAGAACTTTGCGTTGCCGGTGGTGCCGTGGCCGCGCGTCTCCGTGCTCGCGGGGATCAGGTACAGGCGGCCATTCTTGACCCGCTTTATCGCCGCGTCCGTAACGCCCGTCTCCGGCGGATTTCGCTCATCGTCGGCAGCGTTGATCAGCAGCAGCGGCGCCTCGATCCGCTCCAACCGCTCCGAGGCGTTGTAGTCGTGCGAAGACTCCCACTGCCAGATGAAGTCATTGGCATCCGCGGTCGTCGACGTCGCCAGCCGCTCGTCGACCATCTTGTCGGCCTTTGCTGCGGTCGGCGCCTGCGCCTGATAGGCGAGCGCCCCGCCGATGCTCGCGATGCCGTAGGCAACGACGGCGTATTTCATCATGCGCGGCTGGCTCTTGTAGTTCCCGCCATTGTAGTCGGGATCGCTGCGGATGGTGTCGAGCATGATCCGGCGCATCATCCAGTTGCGTGATGCCATCTCGGTCGGCTGCGAGGCCATCGGCACCAGCGCGTCCATGCTTTGCGGATACTTCTCGCCCCACAGCCAGGTCTGCATGCCGCCCATGGAATTGCCGATCACGAGGCGCAAGTGCTTCACGCCAAGGCCTTCGGTCACGAGTCGGTACTGCGCGTCGATCATGTCATCGTAGTTGTATTTCGGAAAGCTGGTCTTCATTCCGTCGGACGGTTTTGACGATTTGCCGTGGCCGACCGCATCCGGAATGATGATGTAATATTTGGATGCATCGAGCGGCTGTCCGGCGCCGAACAATTCGCCCGCGAAGGCGGGCGTCAGCATGCCGGCGGCGGATTGGCCGGTCCCGTGCAGCACCAGTACCGGCTGACCGGTCGGCTCGCCGATCGTGGTGTAGTGCAGCTTTAGCTCGGCCAAGGTCTCGCCAGTGTGAAACCTGAAATCCTTCGCGATCCAGTCGCCCTGCTTCGGGGCTGGATAGTCGGCGGCCATCGCCGGCATCGACATGGACAGCAGGGCAGCCGACAGCACCGCGCACGAAGCTTTCATGATTCTCTTTCTCCTTTGAGGCTACTTTCTTCGGGCCGCTTCGCGAGCGATCCCCGGAACAGCCGGCGTCTCAGCACACGACCACACGAAGATTGTTGGTTGCGCCGACCTGTCCAAACGGCACGCCGGAGACGACCACCGCCAGTTCCCCCGGCTCCGCGTAGCCCTCGTTGCGTGCCGCGCTCGCGGCCATCTCGGTCATCTCTTCATAGCTCGAAGGCTCATCGGAAATGACGCTGTGCACACCCCACAGCAGCCCCATGCGCCTCGCCGCCTTCTGGTCGTAGGTGAGAGCGAGAACCGGAACCGGCGGACGCCTGCGCGCGATACGCGCGGCCGTCGTGCCGCTTGCGGTGAACCCGATCACCACCTTGGCCTCGATCGTCGCCGCGAGGTCGGCACCCGCAGCGGCGACCGCGTGTGGCGGCGTAATATCTTCATCGGGATGCGTCGCGTCGATGAGAGAGCGGTAGAGACGGTGGCGCTCGGTGCTCTTGATGATCTTGTCCATCATGGCGACCGCTTCGATCGGGTAGGAGCCGCTCGCCGATTCCGCCGACAGCATGACTGCGTCGGCACCGTCATAGATGGCGGTTGCGACGTCGGAGGCTTCCGCGCGCGTCGGCGTCGGCGCAGCAACCATCGAATCCAGCATTTGCGTCGCGACGATGACCGGCTTGGCGGCCAGGCGGCAGGCGCGCACCAGCTCCTTTTGGCGGCCGGGCACGTCCTCATGCGGAATCTCGACGCCGAGATCACCGCGCGCGACCATGATGCCGTCCGACAGGGCGATGATCTCGTCGATGCGCTCCAGCGCCATCGGCTTCTCGATCTTGGTGATGAGCCGCGTGCTATCGCCGATCAGGCCGCGGGCCTCGATCACGTCGGAAGGCCTCTGGACGAACGAGAGCGCGACCCAATCCACGCCGAGCTCGAGGCCGAACGCGAGGTCGGCGCGGTCCTTCTTCGTCAAGGGCGACATGTCGAGCGTGGTGCCCGGAAGATTGACGCCCTTGCGGTTGGAGATGATGCCGCCGACCAGGACATCGGCGCTGATTTCGCCGTCGCCGAGGCTCTCCACGCGCAAGCGCACCCGGCCGTCGTCGATCAGCAATTCATGCCCCGGACGAACGGCGGCGAAGATCTCGGGATGCGGCAGCGGGATCGATTGCCGGCCGCCGCCGATGTCCTTGAGCACAAGGCGAACCATCTCACCGACGTCGAGTGCAAGCTTCTGCTCTTCGAGCACGCCGAGGCGTATCTTGGGGCCCTGTAGATCCTGCAGCACGCCGATCGGCCGGCCGAACTCGCGCTCAAGCGCGCGGATCGATGCGAAGACCTTCGCGTGATCCTCATGCGTGCCGTGGCTGAAGTTCAGCCGGAAGGTATCGACGCCCGACAGATAGAGCGCGCGTATCCTGTCGGGCGCGGCCGTGGCGGGACCGACGGTTGCCACGATCTTGGCAAGGCGGGAACGGCGCATGAAACAACCTTCGTGAGATTAGAGGATGAAACCGGTATGGATGAAGTTCGAGGTATGACCATCGACGATGGCATTCAGGATGTCCCGCGCCGGCTGCGTATGCTTCGCGGCGACCATCGATCGGATCGAGAACGAGCGCAGCGCGTCCGTCACCGACAGCGTTCCCTCGGCGGAATCCTTTCGGCCCGTGAACGGAAATACGTCCGGGCCTCGCTGGCACTGGCAGTTGATATTCACGCGGCAGACCTGGTTGACCAGGGAGTCCGCCATGCGGCCGATCATCTCGGGATCGCGGGCGAACAGGCTGACCTGCTGGCCGTGCTCGGAGGTCACGACATAGTCGAGCGCGGTCTCGACATCCTCGAAGTCGACGATGGGAACGAGCGGACCGAACTGCTCCTCGCGGTAGAGCCGCATCTCGGGCGTCACCGGATAGACGGCGGCCGGATAGAACAGTGTGCCAACCGTAGTGCCCCCGCCGGCATTGAGCACACGTGCGCCCTTGGCGATGGCATCGTTCAACAGCGCGCTCATCTGCCCGGCCTTTGCGGGGGTCGGCAGCGGCGTCAAGGTTGCGCCGGGAGCCCAGGGCATGCCGATCTTCAGTTCGCCCAGCAGTTTCACGAACTCCGTCATGAAGGCGTCCTTGATCGTGCGATGCACGAGCAGGATCTTCAGCGCGGTGCAACGCTGGCCGTTGAACGACAGCGCGCCCGCCAGGCATTCGCGTGCGGCAAGTGCAATGTCGGCGTCGGGCATCACGATCGCCGCGTTCTTCGCGTCCAGCCCGAGAATGGCGCGCAACCTGTTGGTCTTCGGGTGGACCTTCTTGAGGTGATCGGCGACCCGGCTGGAGCCGATCAGCGTCAGTACATTGACCTTGCCGGTCTCGAGCAGGGCCGGAACGATCGTGGCGCCGTCGCCATAGGCGAAGTTCAGGACGCCCGGCGGAAAGGCCTCGCGGAAAGCCTCCAGCAAGGGAGCGAACAGCAAGACGCCGTTGCGCGGCGGCTTGAATACCACGGCGTTGCCCATGATCAGCGCGGGAATCAGCGTCGCGAAGGTTTCGTTGAGAGGATAGTTGTAGGGTCCAAGGCAAAGCACGACGCCCAGCGGCGTGCGCCGGATCAAGCCGATGGTCCCTTCAACGATGTCGAAGCGCGAATTGGCATTGTCGAGATCGCGCAGGGCCTCGATGGTCTGCCGGATATAGTCGACCGTGCGGTCGAACTCCTTCTCGGAATCGCCTAGCGTCTTGCCGATCTCCCACATGATGAGCCGCGAGACCTCGGCCCGGCGTGCGTTCATGCCGGTGAGGAATTTCTGCATCGCCGCAATGCGGTCGGCGACGCGCATCGTCGGCCAGACACCGCGTCCGCCGCCATACGCCGCCACCGCGGCATCGAGCGCCGCCATCGCGGTGTCGACATCGCCATGGGGGTGGCTCCCCAGCCGCACCTGGTTCAACTGGCCTTCGCCGTCGCGAACCATTACCGCCGAGCGTACGTCCTTGGTTGGCCCGGTCCAATCGCGCAGTTCGCCATTGATCAGGACGCGGCGCTGTTCGATCGGCGTAACACCGAACTTGGCGAGGTCCGCGTCATCAGTGGTTGGAAACAGTGAGACGAGATCATGATCGGTCATGGCATGTTACCTCGAAGGAGAGATCATCCGACAGTGCTCGGGGCACACGCCGGCAAGTCATTTCGGTCATCATCAGGTTGACGTGCACTCGCCATGAACGCGACGCATGGGCGAGCCGTGCACGCGAGAAAAGCAGGCGGAGTGGGGACGATGATTTCGAACGCACGACATGCGGCCTTAGACCATCATGGCGATGGCTTTCTCAAAGAAGTCCGGCCCGCCAAAGTTTCCCGACTTCAGCGCAAGACGCATCTCGGTGCCGTTCCATCCTGTGGTTCGCAGGATAGGAACGCCGGCAGCGATCTCTTCCTCCACAAGAAAAGCGGGGATGCCGAGTCGATCAACCGCGGCACCAGACGTCTCGCCGCCGGCGACAACGAGCCGTCGGACCCCCTTCTCGACGAGACCCGCGGCGATCGATGCCGTTGCGTGCTCGATGGCGTGTCCCGCCTGCTCGCGGCCATGGCTGGCCTGGACGCGCGCAACGTCTTCCGGCGGCGCGCTGGATGCAATCAGCACCGGACCATTGGCAATGCGTTCGACGGCCCAGGCGATGCTGTCGGCCACCACCTTGTCGACATCGCCCGAGAGCAGTCGCGCCGCATCCAGCCGGTAGACCGGCATGACCTTTTCGGCGCGTGCGATCTGTTCGAGTGTGGCGCGCGAGCAGCTTCCGGCGACCGCTGCGGTCAGGCCGCCCACCTTGATCTCGACATTGCGCGCGACCTTCGCCGCCTTCACCTTGCCAGTCTGCCGGGCGGCATGCGCTAGGCCGAGGCCGAGCCCGGAGGCGCCGGTCGAAACGGCGCGTGCGAACGCGGCTTCGCCGAGTGTGTGCAGATCGCGCTCGAACACGGCGTCGGCGATGCAGGATGCGACGCCGGCCGCTTCCAGTTCGGCAAGACGCGCGGCGACGGCATCCCGGCCGCGCGAAACGACGTCGAGATCGAGCAGGCCGACCTTGTCCTTCGACTGCCGTGCGAGCACGCGGACGAGGTTCGAATCGCGCATCGGATTGAGCGGGTGATCCTTCAGCGGGCTCTCGTGCAAGGGGATGTCGCCGACGAACAGATGGCCGCGATAGACGGTGCGGCCGGTCTCCGGGAATGCCGGCGTCACCAGCGAAATGCCGCCGCCGTGGTCGGCACGCAGCGCGTCCGTCACGGGGCCGATATTGCCTGCGTCGGTGGAATCGAAGGTCGAGCAGATCTTGTACATGACATGGCTCGCTCCGCGCGAGCGCAGCCAGCGGTCGGCCTCGCGCGCAGCGGTGACGGCACTTGCCGCTTCGACCGAGCGGATCTTCAGCGACACCACGACGGCGTCGGTATCGGGCAGCACGAGATCATCGCGCGGGATGCCAATGGTCTGAACGGTCCGCAGTCCGCTCTTGGCAAAGGTGTTGGCGAGATCGGAGGCGCCCGTGTAGTCGTCCGCGATGGCGCCGAGCATGATCGGCATGTCAGCTTCTCCTGTAGCGCTCGAACCAGCCAAGACCGTCACGGGTGTGACCGCGCGGATTGTACTCGCAGCCGATGAAGCCCTCGTAACGGAGCTCCTCGAGCAGGTTGAAGATATAGGGATAGCTCAGTTCCTCACCGTCAGGCTCATGTCGTGACGGAACCGACGCGACCTGGACATGGCCCGTGATCGACGCGAATTTTCGTAAGCCCATGACAACGTCGCCATGGATGATCTGACGATGGTAGATGTCGAACTGGAGCCGCACATTCGATGCGCCGACACCGGCAATGATCTCCGCTGTCTTGTCGAAATCTCCGAGGAAATAGCCCGGCATGTTGCGTGCGTTGATCGGTTCGAGCAGCAGATCTATGTTCCTTCCGCCAAGCCGTTCCGCGGCATGGCTCACCGAGCGGTAATAGGCTTCCTGCGCCGCCGCGTTGGAGCTGTCGGCAAGCCCCGCCATCAGATGAATGCGGCGCACGCCGGTTGCCTCGGCATAGACGAGCGCCAGATCGACGCCCTTGCGGACATCGTCGAAACGGTCGGGCAGGGCTGCCATGCCGCGCTCGCCTGCGGCCCAGTCTCCCGGCGGCATATTGAACAAGGCCTGTGTCAGGCCGTGGCGTTGCAAGCGCTCGCCGATCGCCTCAGGCGGATGCTCGTAGGGAAAAAGATATTCGACAGCTGAGAACCCCGCGTCGGCGGCGGCCGCAAAGCGGTCGAGAAACGGCAACTCGGTGAACATCATCGAGAGATTGGCGGCAAATTTCGGCATTGCGTTCCTCTCACGCTCGTAGGCGTCTCAATTCTTCTTTTCGGGAAGCTTGGCTCCCGAAAGTTGCGCATAGATTCTCGCTACCGAGGAATCGTCGTCGCGCCCCATGCCGGCACCGGCGGCCGCCAGATACATCTGCAGCGCGGCAGCTGCGACCGGGGCGGGATAGCGCTCGGACCGCGCCATGTCCTGGATGATGCCGAGATCCTTGACGAAGATCTCCACTGAGCTCAGCGGCGAATAATCGCCGGAGAGCACGTGAGGCATGCGGTTCTCGAACATCCAGGAATTGCCGGCGGATGCAGTGATGACCTCGTAGACTTTCGGCAGATCCAATCCCTGCTTGGCGGCAAGCGCCATCGCCTCGCAGGCCGCGGCGATATGCACACCGGCGAGCAGTTGATTGATCATTTTGAATCCCGCACCGATGCCGGCCGCATCGCCGAGCTCGTAGAGCTTGGCCGACATGGCGTCGAGCGCGTCGCGGGCGCCATCGAAGGCGGCCCTGCTGCCCGATGCCATAATGGTCAATTCGCCCTGGGCTGCGCGCGCCGCGCCGCCCGAAATCGGCGCATCGAGATAGTGCCGGCCGGTTTCCTCCAGCCGCGCGGCGAGCTTGCGCACGACGGCCGGATCCGTCGTCGCGGAACTGATGAAGACGCTGCCTTTCGGCATTGTCTCGGCAACGCCGAATGCTCCGAAGAGCACCTGCTCGGTCTGCGCGGCATTGACCACGACGCAAACGACGATTTGTGCATCACGTGCGGCCTCTGCCGGGCTCTTGGCAGCCTGTCCGCCGTCCTTCACCAATCGGTCGAGATTGGCCGCGACGACGTCGTAGCCGACGACCGCAAAGCCTTTGCGAAGCAGGGAGGCGGCCATTCCGTAGCCCATCGAGCCAAGGCCGATGACGGCGGCCGTCTTGGTTTCAGAAGATCGTGTCATACTTATTTCCTCTTGCTTGGAGATCGGCGGGCCGGCCCTCGGCCCCGCGATCTGTTCCTCTCCGCGCAAGAGCGATGCGCGATCGCTCTTGCAGTCTTGTGGGAAAACCGGCCGACCATCGGGTCCCGGTAGGTCAGCGATTGACGGCCCTGGCCGGCACGCCCAGCACCGCGATCGCTCCGACGACCAGGACCCCGGCGAGCATGTACATGCCGGCCGTGTTGGATTGGGTGACGTCCTTGAGATATCCGATGAGGAAGGGGCCGAGGTAGCCGGCGAGATTGCCAACCGAGTTGATCCAGGCGATGCCGGCTGCAGCACCCGCTCCGGCGAGGAACGACGTCGGCAGCGACCAGAACAAGGGAGCACAGGAGATCGCACCCGCCGCAGCCACCGAGAGGGCCGCAATGGCCAGCGTCGTGTCCGTCGTCAGCGTGGAGGCGACGAAGCCGCCCGCCGCAATCAGGGATGGGATGATGAGATGCCAGCGGCGTTCGCGGAAGTGATCCGACGACCTGCCGAGCGCAATCATCACGACGAAGGTCACGACATAGGGGATCGCCGAGATCAGGCCGATGTTGAAGTTGCCCGTCACGCCGGTCGCCTTGACCAGGGTCGGCATCCAGAACGTCAGTCCGTATTGGCCGATCACGAAGCAGAAGTAGATGACGCACATCAACCATACGCGGCTGTTCGTCAGCACGCCGGTAACGTGAGTCGGGCTCTCCTTCTTCAGGGCGTTTTCAGCGTCGATTTCCGCCTGCAGCATCTTCTTCTGGTCGTCGGTGAGCCATTTCGCCGAGGCGATGCCGTCGCCGAGATAGGCAAGCACGACCAGGCCGAGCAGGACCGCAGGAACAGCTTCGAGCACGAACATCCATTGCCAGCCCTGGAGGCCGGATACGCCATGGAAGCTGTCGAGGATGGCGCCCGAAATGGGGTTGCCGACGATCGACGAGATCGGAATTGCCGCCATGAAGGTCGTCACGATCTTGGCGCGCCGGTGGGACGGATACCAATAGGTCAGATAGAGAATGATGCCCGGAAAGAACCCCGCTTCGGCGACGCCGAGGAGGAAGCGAAAAACATAGAACATGGTCTCCGAATTGGTGAACATGAAGGCCGCTGAAATCAGGCCCCATGTGATCATGATGCGCGCGATCCAGATCCGCGCTCCAACGCGGTGCAGCAGAAGATTGCTGGGCACTTCGAACAGGAAATATCCGAGGAAGAAGATGCCGGCACCCATGCCGTAGGCCTGCTCGGACAGACCAAGATCCTTCGACATTTGCAGCTTCGCGAAACCGACATTCACGCGGTCGAGATACGCGACGAAGTAGCAAAGCATCAGAAACGGGACGATCCGCCAAAAGACCTTCAAATAGCTCTGCTCGAGTGCCTGCGCGTTCGTGGACGCGGCCGGGCCCTGCATTGCGAGTTCCGCCATGCTCTTTCCTCCTGGTGTGGTCCAGGCGCAGGGCCGGGACCGAGCAATTTCCCCTCTTCATCCGCTCTTCGGCGGTGAACGCCCGGAGCGTTTTGGCACCGGTGCCATTGCACGATAGCCACGTTTGGCACCGGTGCCAATAGCAGAAATGGGGTCATTTGAGATTTTTTTGCCTCATCGTGGCCGCGCAAAACCTGATAGAGGCTTCTTGCAAATGACCAAGAAGAGATTCCCGTGACGGCCATGCCGGACCTTCCCGCCGGCATCACCCTTGAGGAGGTTGCCCTCGCCGCGGGCGTCGGCAAGAGCACGGCGGCGCGCGTGCTCCGCAACCAGGGCTCGTTCTCCGCCAAGACCCGCGAGAAGGTGCTCTCAGCTGCCAAGCGGCTTGGCTATGTACCCAATCGCATCGCTCACGCCCTGACGGTCGGCTCGCGGCTGGTCGCAATCACCGTGCCCTCGCTCAACAACATCGTCTTCACCGACGTTCTTTCGGGCGCAGGCGAGGTGATCGAGGCGCACGGCTACCAGCCCGTCTTTGCGGTGACGGGCTATGACTTGAAGCGCGAGGAGCAGGCCATTGCCTCACTGCTGGAGTGGCGGCCGGCCGCCTTCCTGGTCAGCGGGCTCGAACATAGCGAGCAAAGCAACCTGATGCTGCGAGGTTCCGGGCGCCGGGTCGTCGAGGTGCTGGACACCGATGGGACCGGACTAGATTGCGTCGTCGGCTTTTCAAATACCGAGGCTGGATCTGCCGCCGCGCGCTATTTGCTGTCGCGCGGCTATCGGCGCATCGGCTATGTCGGGCACGATATCGGCACGGACATCAGAGCACGAAAGCGCCTGACCGGCTTTCAAAAGGCGCTCGCCGCCGAAGGCCTATCCTTGCTCGCGCAGGAAATCGGCGCCCGGGCCTCCTCGGTCGAGGCCGGACGCGCCGCGCTTGCGCGCCTGCTCGCCAACCGCACTGATCTCGACTGCGTGTATTTCTCGAACGACGATATGGCGATCGGAGGATACTTCCACTGCCTGAGCGTGGGGCTCGTGCCTCGCAAAGACCTTGCCCTGTTTGGCCACAACGGACTTGCGATCGGCCAAACGATTCCGCTGAAGCTTTCCAGCATTCGCACGCCCCGGATCGAGATCGGCAGGAAAGCGGCGGAGTTGTCATTGACGGATGGCCCCTCGACAACGATCGATCTTGGGTTCGACCTGATCGAAGGCGACACGGCGTAGCAAGCGCCTCTGACAGGCGGGATGAGTATTGAAAGGCCTGCCAATTTGGCATGACGGCTTCAGGCGCGCAGCGAGCGTCTATCGATCCTTTAAATTATATCGTAATTTCAATAACATATGAGTTCGTAGTTTTATTCTGAATGGCGCGCCAGCTTTGTTAAGCGATATCGATACCTTGGCTGCTGGCCCGTTCGCCTTCCTCCGCTGTCGGCGCAAGTAGTTCGTCCTCCGTTTGCAATCGACACTCGCGTCACGTCATCGACATCTGCATGTTCGACAAGAACGAACACGCAGCGCCCTGTCGTTGACAGATCTCAATCAGGTACTGGCTTCGCTTCAAACCGGATAGCCGCGTCCAGAGTATGAAGAGTTGCCAACTCTTCATCTTGTAGAGGCCGGCTCGATTGCATCCAGCTCGGCGGAGACGGTTCATTCTTGAGCGCTCGCAAGACTGCTCTCGTCCGTGCCGGACCGTGTGGTGAGGATGCCGACCTTTACCCGTCGGTTTTGGCGCCCCTTGTTTTCGACCTTCAGAATGCGTACGCGCCGAGCCATGCCGGTCGAGGCGAGGTGCGTCCCTCCGCAGGCTTGGCGATCGAGGCCTAGTATTTCCACAATCCGTACCATTCCATCGGGGCCCGGCGGAGGAGCGACAGCCTTGCTTCTGAAGAGGCCGCTGATGCATTTTGCGTCCTCGTACGATATATAGCTGATCTGCACGGGGAGGTCGCGTCGGATGACGTCGTTTATCGGTTCTTCCAACGATCGCAGCAAGTTGTTGTCCGCACCCGGAAGGTCGAAATCCACTCGGAAAGTGTCGTCGGCGTTAAGCTGAGCCCCTGTCAGTAGCGCGCCGGAAAAGCGGACGTAAACAAGGGCATTCAATACGTGCGCCAGCGTATGCAATTCGCACATGCTGTGCCTGAAAATCGGGTCGATGTCGATGAGAACGGTCCCGTGCGGCTCATCCTCCGTGTCCAACTGGTGCCAGACTCCGTATTCGGTAGCCGATGTGCCCGTGATCTTCGCCTTGCCGGTCGACCAGGATAGTCTTGCATGATCGGCAAGCTGTCCACCTCCGCCGGGAAATACAGGCGATCGAGCGACGAGCACACCTCCGGGGCGGCTATCCAGTACCTTGGCCTCAACGGCGAATGCATCCGGGCGAACCAAGTAGTAGGGCTGGTTCATCCTATCCATTGAATACAACGGTACTCCTCCACGACGCCGCTCGGCAATTTGTTTTGGAGAACAGTTCCCTGCCGATCACCGCGATCGCGCAGACTGGATTTTCCGATTCAGGCCATTTCGCGACTGCGTTTCGCAGAAAATGCCATTATTCCCCCAGCGACCTCCGGCATGGCCGCATGCCCTTGCAATTCAACAATGCGGCTTCGCCAGGTCGCTTGCCGGCGCGTGAACCAGGCTGGCATCTTGTGCTGTGATCACTGATTTCGTGCGCTCACGCAATTTTCGCCAGCGCCTCGCGAGCGACGGCCTCGATGCCTGCGGCATCGAGCCGGTAATGCGCATAGAGATGGGTTGGCGGCGCGATCAGGCTGTACTCATCATGAATGCCGTGGCGCACGAGCTTCACGCCGCAACCTTCGTCGGCAAGCACCTCAGCCACCGCAGATCCCAAGCCACCGAGCACGTTGTGCTCTTCCGCCGTCATCAAGATCTTGCTGCGACCCGCGGCCCGAAGAACGGCTTCGCGGTCAAGCGGCTTGACGGTGGCCATATCGATGAGTCCGACTGACCGGCCCTCGGCGTTGAGCTTGCGCGCGGCCTCCAGCGCGGGGTGAACGGGCAGACCGCAAGCGATGATGGTGAGCTCCTGACCCGCCATGTGCTCGATCGCCTTGCCGATCGTGAATGGCGAACCTTTCTCGTAGACGTCCGGCTCGCGGCCGCGGCCGATACGGAAATAGATCGGCTCCGGCCAGTTGACCGAGGCCTTGATAGCGGACGTAAGCTGCGGCCCGTCGGCCGGTGAGATCACGGTCAGATCGGCGATTGCGCGCATCGTGGCGATGTCTTCGGTCGCATGATGCGAGGTGCCGTAGAAGCCGAGCGAGATTCCGGTGTGGTGGCCGATCATCCGTACCGGTTGCGCGCAATAGGCTACGTCCATCCTGATCTGCTCGCAACACAGCAAGCCGATGAACGAAGCGAAGGTCGCGACGAAGGGCATGTGTCCGGTCGTCGCAAGTCCCGCCGCGGCCGTGACCATGTTCTGCTCGGCGATTCCGAACTGAATATAGCGGTCGGGATGCTTCGAGGCGAATTTGTTGAGGCCGTTCGAATATTGCAGATCGGCCGCGCCCGCGAGAACGGGATGACCTTCGGCGACAAGCTCGATCAGCGCGTCGGAAAGAAAGTTCAAGCCGGGATTCGCAGCGTTCAGCGCGCGGTATTGCCAGGAATCGGCCGATTGCGGGCCGGCGGGGAATTGATGGGCGTTCATGGGTCAGATCTCCCGGCTCTTGATTTCAGCGATGGCGCGTTCGGCATCCTCGGGCGCGAGATATCCGAGATGCCAACCGGGTTCGGTTTCCATGTAGCTCACACCCTTGCCCTTCAGCGTCCTGGCGATGACGCAGGCGGGCGTCTTGCGCATGTCGTCCGCCTTGAGACGTCGCAGCAGCGACGTCAGCGCCTTGAGGTCGTGGCCGTCGACGATGTGCGTTTCCCAGCCGAAAGCCTGCCACTTCTCATGCAGGGGCTCGACACCGATGACGTCATCGACCGCGCCATCGAGCTGGAAGCCGTTGCGATCGACGATGGCAACGAGCCGCGAAAGCTTGTGCTCCGCGGAAAACAGCGCCGCTTCCCAGACCTGCCCTTCCTGCATCTCGCCGTCGCCGAGCATGACGAAGACGTTGAAATCGCGGCCCGCGGCACGACCGCCCCAAGCCATGCCGGCGCCGGCCGAGAGCGCGTGACCGATCGAGCCTGACGAGAAGTCGATGCCCGGAACCTTGCGCATGTCGGGATGGTCGCCGAGCGGATTCCCAAGACGCGTGTAGCCATTCAAAACGTCGGTCGGCAGATAGCCGAGATCGGCGAGGATCGGAAACAGGCCGACGGCGGCGTGCCCCTTGCCCATCAGAAAGCGATCGCGATCGGGCCAGGCTGGATCGCCCGGCTTCAGCGTCAGCACATCATAGTAGAGCGTCGAGAAGATCTCGGCCGCCGAGAAGACCGACGAATAGTGACCGACCTTGGCGATCTCGATCAGGCGAATGGTCTCGAGCCGAACGAAACGCGCTTTCTCGCGCAGGCGCGCGATCTCTGCAGGTGAAGGCTCGTAGCTGTTGCTGGCACGGGGCTGAGTATCGGATGCAGCGATCATTCTGGGTGGTCCTCCGATCATGTTGCGGGGCGAGCCACCGTTTTCTTCAGGTCCGCGGCACGTCGCGACCGTCAGAAGGTTTTCTCGTTAAAACAAACACTTGGGTCGACCGCAGGATGGTCGCCAAGACTTGCTACTCGCCGGTTGACGAACATCTCGTATCATGCATCATATATGATAACAACCCCACAAGGTCGCCGCGCGGCGACAAACGGAATTTCCGGGAGGCACTCGTGGAAATCGACGGACGCAGCCGCGTCATCGTCCATCTGGCGTATCCATCGGCGCATCTGCGCACGCCGGCGCTGTTCAACGCGCGTTGTGCCGAGCGCAGGATCAACGCCGTGCTGGTCCCTTGGGAGGTCGCGCCGTCGGATCTCGAGGTCGTGTGGGCTGGGCTCAAGGCTGTGCGTAGCCTCGCGGGCGTCATCGTCACCATCCCCCACAAGGAAACTGTCGCTCGCCGATGCGACGCGCTCGAAGGCGTAGCTGCCGAGCTCCTCGTCTCCAATGTCGTGCGACGCGATGCCGATGGCCGCATGACCGGCCGCCTTTACGACGGCGAAGGCTTCGTCGCCGGATTGAGATCGCATGACTACGAACCGCGCGGCCGGCGTGCCCTGCTGCTCGGCGCCGGCGGCGCTGCGACCGCGCTCGCACAAGCGCTGCTCGGAGCCGGTGTCGCCGAACTCGTCATCGCCAACCGCAATGCCGCCCGCGGCGAGGCGCTCGCAACGCGACTGCGGACGCTCTACCCGGGCCATCGGGTCACGGCCGGCCCAGCCGACGCTCGTGGCTTCGAGCTTGTGGTGAACGGCACCTCAGTCGGTCTCGACGGTGATCCGGCAAGCCCAGTCGATATCGGCACGATCGCGGCCGGCATCATGGTTGCCGACATCATCATGAAACCTGCGCTGACGCCGCTTCTGCGTGGTGCACAAGCACGCGGTGCCCAGATCCATCAAGGCATCCATATGCTCAACGCCCAGATCGACCTCTTCATAGATTTCCTTCTCAGCCAAGATCCAGCCACAACAATTCCGGCATTGTCGCCACGCATCGCCTCATAGTCCGAACCAACGAGAAAGATAAGCATGATCATTTTCGGCTCACCGCGACGATACCTGCAAGGTCCCAACGCGATCTCCCGTCTGGGTGAAGAGCTCGCTCGCATCGGCAACAGCGCGGTCCTGATCGCGGATGCGCGCGTTCTTGAGCTGGTGTCAGCCGCTGCGCAGGAAAGTTGCCGCACGGCCGGAGTGGCACTGACGGAAATCACCTTCAGCGGAGAGATCACGCACGCCGAGGTTGATCGCATGGCTGCACAGTGCGCCGCAAAGCCGCCGGACGTCGTCATCGCCGCCGGCGGCGGCAAGACAATCGACGCCGCGAAATTCCTTTCGGGCAAGATCGGCGCGAAGCTCGTCACCCTGCCGACCGTCGCCTCGAACGACTCGCCGACCAGCCATATCATCGTGATCTACGACGAGCAGCACAAGCTCGTCGGAGTCGAAAAGCTCAAGGCCAATCCCGATCTCGTGCTGGTCGATACGGCGATCATCGCCAAGGCGCCCCCTATCCTGCTCTCGGCAGGCATCGGCGATGCCATCGTCAAGCGCTTCGAGGTCGAGCAGTGCGCCGGCGTTCAGGGCAACAACGTCTTCGGAGGCCGTTCGTCACGCACGGCGCTGGCGCTGGCGCGCGCATGCTACGATGCGGTACGCACCGATTCAGTCGCCGCGCTTGCGGCGGTGCGGCGCGGCGAACCTGACGAAGCGCTGGAGCGGTTGGTGGAAGCAACCGTGCTGATGAGCGGCCTTGCCTTCGAGAGCGGCGGCCTGTCGGTCTGCCACGCGATGACGCGCGGCCTTTCGGCCGTGCCCGGGGCCGCCTCCGCTCTGCACGGCCACCAGGTGGCCTACGGCCTCCTGGTCCAGCTCGTTCTGGAGGGGCGCGACGCCGCATTCATCGACGACATACGTGGCTTCTTCGTCGAGGTCGATCTGCCGCTAAGCCTTGCCGATCTCGGCTTTACGGGCGGTCCCAACGACATCGTGACGATCGCGGAGCTGACCGCACAGGCCGCACATATGAAGCATTTCTTGCGTCCCGTCTCGACGCAGGATCTCGTACAGGCGATCGAAACGGTCGAAGCGATGTCCTCGCGCAAGAAGGATGCTGCCGAATGAAGACGTCTGAGACCTACCGCCCAATAGCCGATTTCTCGCTCACCGGACGGGTCGCGCTGGTGACAGGTGCGGGACGCGGGATCGGCTATGCGATCGCACGCGGCTTTGCGCAAGCTGGCGCGACCGTCGTCATCAACGACATCAGCGAAGAAGCCGCGCGAGCGGCCTGCGAGCGCCTGCAGGCGGAGGGATTGAGGGCGGAGCCGCAAGCCTTCGACGTGACCGATCACCCCGCGGGCGCCGACGCCATCGATGCAATCGTCGCCCGCCACGGCAAGCTCGACATCCTCATGAACAATGCCGGCATCCTGATCCGCAAGCCGGTCGAAACCCACGAGATCGGCGATTGGGACAAGGTCATCGCCGTCAACCTGACGTCGTTCTACGCGCTTGCGCGCGAGGCCACGCGCCACATGCGCAAGGCCGGCTATGGCCGCATCATCAACACGGCCTCGCTGATGGGCATTTCCTCGCGCCCCGGCGTGATCTCCTACGTGGCGGCGAAGCACGGCGTCGTCGGGATCACGCGCGCGCTCGCCGCCGAGCTCGGCGCCCATGGAATCACCGTGAATGCGATCGGACCAGGATATATCGAGACCGAGATCAACAAGGCGACCCTCGCCGACCAGCGTTTTCACCAGCAGGTCGTCGATCGCACGCCGCTTGGACGCTGGGCTTCCCCGGACGAATTGGTCGGCCCCGCGATCTTCCTCGCCTCGGCGGCAGCGGGCTTCGTTTCGGGTCACATATTGATGGTCGATGGTGGCATGTCGGCAACCTTGTTCCAGCCGGAAGTCACCGATCTCGGGCTTGCCGCATGACCTCCTCCCCCGCCACCTCCGTTGCCGACGTTGCGACCATGCCTGCGGTCATCGCGGTCGAGGCGATGCATTGCCGGATTCCGTTTCCGAATCCACTGCAGCTCGGCAAGGTTCGCATGACGCATCGCGACTACGTGCTGGTGCGCCTGCAGCTGGCCGACGGCAGCATCGGTCATGCCGTCGGCTTCGAGCGCGGCATGCCGCTTCTCGACCTCGTGACGCGGGTTGCGCCGCATTATGTCGGCCGTTCGCCCGCTATGCGCGGCGCGGCCCGCCAGGCGGCAGAGAGCGCAACGCCTCCGGCCCGTGCCGTTTTGATGCGCGGCATCAGCCTGCTCGATGTCGCGATGTGGGATGCATGCGCGCGGCACCAGGGACTTCCGCTCTGGGCGCTCCTGGGCGGAACGCGAACACGAGTCCCGGTCATGCCCGTGGTCGGCTACGGCTCTTCGCCGGAAGCGATTGCCGGGCAATGCCGGGACCTCGCCAGCCGCGGCTTCCGGCTGGTCAAGGTGATGATCAACGGGAACGATCTTGCCGGCGACACCCGACTTCTGAGCGCCGTCCGCGAAGCACTGCCCGAGGCGGTCGCCTTCGGCATCGACGCCCATTGGTCCTGGAAGACCCTGGCGGACGCATTGCCGACGTGTCGGCTCGCCGAGCATCTCGGCGCCATCTTCGTCGAAGATCCCTTCCTGCCGCAGCAATGGCGCAACGTCGCGGCCTTGCAGGCCGAGCTGAAGGTCCCGCTCGCCGTTGGAGAGGACGTGATCGACCGCTATGGGTTTCGCGATCTCGCCGAATCGGCACGCGTGCTGCGCATCGACGCCTCGGTCTCCGGCGGCTTGACCGGCGTCATAGAAGCCCTCCACCTCGCGACAACGATGGACCGTGACGTCATTCCGCACGTCTTTCCCAGCCTGCACGGCCAGCTCGCGGCCGCCTTTCCCACAATTCGCTGCGTCGAGACGATCTTGCCCGAGGTCGGAGCCGATCCGATCGACCGGCTGTTCACCGAGGAAGCCCGGATCGAGAACGGCGATCTCTTGATTTCGGAGGCTCCGGGCGCGGCGATCGCCTTCGATTGGGATCGTGCGACGTGCTTCGCGCTGCGCAGTGAGCGCATCGGAGGATGAGGATGCATCAGTCTCAAACGGCCAACGCGGCAATACCGACCATCACCTTCGACCATACCGGCTTCATCACGCCCGACATCGAACGCTCCGTCGCATTCTGGACGGAGGTGCTCGGCTTTCGCGCCGAGCCGATCGGCGAGCGGAGCCGGCCATGGCTCGCGCGGTTCATCGGCGTACCGGGCGCACATATGCGGCTCGTCCATCTCTACGGCCATGGCGCGCACATCGAATTTATCCAGTTCGTGTCGCCCTCGGGCGAGCCGATTCGTCCCGCGGCCAATCAACCCGGTGCCGCGCATGTCTGTCTGCGCGTGACGAAGCTGTCGGAGCTGCGCCAGGCGGTGCTCGATGCCGGCGGCGCGCTCCAGGGCGAGGTCAGCGAGATCACCGAGGGAATTGCCCGGGGCCTGCGCGGGCTCTTCATGCGTGATCCGCACGGCATCCTGATCGAACTCGTCGAGATACCGGAGACACCGCGCAATGGCTGAACCCAGAATGCCGATCAAGCAGGTCAGCAAGGACAACCTCTCCGCGCGCATCTATGCCCAGATGCGCGGCGCGCTGATGAACGGCCAGTTCGAGCCGGGCGAACGCTTGACGATCTCGGCATTGGCCGAGCAATTCGGCACCTCCATTACGCCGGTTCGCGAAGCGATCTTCCGCCTGGTCAGCGAACGGGCCCTGGAGATGCGGGCCGCGACCGCCGTGCATGTGCCGCATCTCGATGCCGGACGGCTGCGCGAAGTGCAGCTCATCCGTATCGAGCTGGAAGGCGCCGCCGCCGAACGCGCGGCGCAGGTGATCACCGAGAAGCAGCTCGCGGAGCTGACCGAGATCCACAAGCGCTTTCTCGATGCGGCCGCGCGCGACCCAGCCGAGGCCAGCCTTCACAACCGCGACTTCCACTTTGCGCTGCTGCATGTCGCAGGCCTGCCGATCCTGGAAGGCATCGTCGAGAATGCATGGGTGCTGATGGGGCCGTTCCTGCGCATGTTTCACGTGCACATTCCCAAACGCGAGCTCTCGGCCGACGAGCATCTCCACCACCAGGTGCTCGAAGCGTTGCGAAGACGCGACGCGAAGGGCGCACGCGCGGCGATCCAAGACGATATCCGGTGGGGCAACGTTCTGATCGACGCGTTGGAGCGGCAGAACGAGGTGCAGCAGAAGACCGCTCAAAGCCGAACCGGCGCCTGATGTCGGACCACGACATCAAGTGATCTCGCATGACGCTTGCCCGCGACCCGGAATACCGGGCGCTCCCAACCAGAACATCAATGGAGGAAATTTATGACGAGACTTTCCAGACGCAACCTACTGAAAGCCATTTCCGGCGCCGCCGCCTTCAACGTCACCCGCAGCTTCGCCCAGACAAGGGAGACGCTGACCTTCGCGGCCGGGCTCTTTGCCGAGGCCGGTCGCGGCGATCGAACCCGCGCATGGATCGGCAAGTTCAACAAGAGCCAGGACCGTTATGTCGTTGAGCCGGTGGCAATCCCGTTCTCGAAGCTCGCCGACACCGTCTTCACCCAGATGGGGGGCGGCGGGGGACCGGACATAATCCGGTTCGACCAGACCGATTTCTTCGCAGCCGTGCCAGCCAAACGCCTGTTTCCGGTCGACGATCTCCTCGATCTGTCGAAGTACAAGTTTCAGGCCGCCGACAAGTTCGTGAAGGTCGACGGCAAGCGCATGGGGATCGCGTTCGAAACCGCAAACTATGCCCTGCTCTACAATCCGGCGCTCCTGAAAGACGGCGCGCCGCCCAAGACCTGGGACGCTTTCCTGGCCGCTGCCAAGGAAGCGACCGGACGCGGCAAGTTCGGCTACGCCTATCGCGCCACCATGCCGGAGCGCGCTGGATTCTGGTTCGACCTGTCGAATTACGTCTATGGCTTCGGCGGCGAATGGGGCGGCGGCGGCGAACCGCTGCTCAACAGCCCCGAAGTAGTCGAGGCAATCACCCAATATAAGCGCGTCTACGATCTCAGCGTGATCCCGAAAGGCACGGACGCAGCGACCTATCGGCGCATGTTCTGGGAAGGCAAGATTGCCATGAACGTCGACAATGGCGGCGTCGGTGGCATCTTCTCGGCCCAGGCGCCGGACTTCAAGTTCGACGCTGCGCCCTCGCCCTTCCCGCGCAAGGAGCAGGGTATCGTCCTGACGATGCTGGCCTTCAACGCCAACTCCAAGAAGAACGCGGCGGCCGCCGCCTTCATTGAATGGATGCTGCAGCCTGAGCCGCAGGCCGAACTGCAGCTGCTGCTCGGCGCCTCGAACGTGGCAACGCAGATCCCGCGGGCCGAGGAAGAGCTCAAGAAATATCCCTGGGTCAAGGCGTTCGATGAGAATACGCCGTATGGCCAGCCGTTTTTGGTGCGATCGCTGGAGAGCAAGACGCTCGATTTCCAGCAGATCGTCTGCGAGAACGTGCTGCGCTGCCTGATCGGCGACGAAACGCCCAAGAAGGTGATGGACGACGCGCAAAGCCAGGCGCTCAGCCGCATCCTGAGACGGTGACGCGATGGCGGACGCGACCATTCGACATTCGCCGACAATTTCCCCGCCACTCGACGCGCGGCCCAGACGGGCCGCGCGAATTGAAGGCAGTCGGTGGACTCCCTACCTGTTCGTCGCGCCGGTCGTATTGTATCTGCTGCTGCTGCAGGGATATCCCCTGCTGCGCGAGCTAATGCTCAGCTTCACCCAGACATCCCTGCTGACACCGCAACAATCGACATTCGTGGGTGTGCGCAACTATTCGGAGCTGATGGCGCGCCCGGATTTCTGGCGCGTCATTGGCGTCACCGCCGTCTACACCGTCGCCTGCGTGATCATTGCGATCTCGCTCGGCCTCGGCGCAGCCCTGCTGCTCGATCGCCCCTTCCTCGGTCGGGGAATCGCGCGTGCGCTGGTGACGGTGCCATGGGCGGCGCCGCCGATAGCGGTGGCCACGATCTTCGCGTGGATGCTCAACGCGCAATACGGCATCTTCAATCACGTCCTGAAGCTGTTCGATCTCGACATCGGCTACGAGAATTGGCTCGATAACCCTCGGCTCGCTCTGCCTGCGATTCTCTTCACCACGATCTGGCAGATCTTCCCCTTCTCGTCCGTGGTCCTCCTCGCTGCGCTCCAAGGCGTCTCCGACGAGGTGCGCGAGGCCGCACAGATCGACGGGGCCGACCGTCTCAACATCTTCAAGGTCGCGGTTTGGCCGACGATTCGTCCCACGGTGGCTCTGCTCGCCCTGTTCGTCACGATCTGGTCGCTTCGCCGCTTTGACCTCATCTGGGTGATGACCCAGGGCGGCCCAATCGGCGCTACGAAGACGATCGTCATCGAGCTCTACAGCCGCGCTTTCGTCTCCCGCGAGCTTGGCGAGGCGGCGGCGGTCGGCATGGTCGGCCTTTCCATCGCCCTTGTCGTGACGCTCGTCTATTTCTGGCGGACGCACCAGGCCGAGAAAGCGGAGGGCCGACGCTGATGCGCCGTTCCAACTCTCATACCGTACGCATCGTGCTCGTCCTGGCTCTGCTGGGCGTGTCCGTCTTTCCGATCTACTGGATGATCGTGACTTCTCTGACGGCTTCGGCGAACCTGTTTTCCGACACGCCGCAGCTCCTTCCGGACCCCAGCCAGGCCTTCAACTATACCGATACGTTCCGCAACACGGGCGTTATCACCTGGCTCATCAACAGCACGATCGTGGCGGTTGGCACGATGGTGTTATCGATCCTGCTTGCCATCCTTCCGGCATACGCACTGTCCCGCTTCCGCTTCAGGGGGAAAGGCGGAATCGGCTTCCTGCTCTTTGCGACGCAGATGCTGCCGGAGGCCATGCTGGTGGTGCCGCTCTACGCGATCTTCGCCAATCTGTCTCTACTCAACAGTCTCGGGAGCCTGATCTTGGCCAACACGGCCTTCACCGTTCCGGTCATCACCTGGATTCTCAAAGGCGCGATCGACGGCGTTCCGCTGGAGGTCGAGGAAGCGGCACGCGTTGACGGCTGCTCGCGGCTCGACATCGTGCTGTCGATCGTGGTTCCGGTGGTCGCCCCTACACTCGCGGCGGCTGCGGTGATCGCCTTCTTTCATGGCTGGAACGAGTACGTGTTTGCGCGGACGCTGGTTTCCAGTCAGGAACTGCGCACGGCCTCGGTCGGCCTTGCCAGTTTCATCGGCGAGCTCTCGACGCCGATCCACACCGTCATGGCCATCAGCGCGATGTACACGCTGCCGGCCGTTCTCTTTTACCTCATGGTCCAGCGCTACGTCGTGGCCGGCATGACTGCCGGCAGCGTCAAGGGCTGAGAAAGCGGATCCGACATGGCTTCGATCGCACTCAAACACATTGCCAAGAATTTCGGCCCGAAGGTCGCAATTGCCGACGTCGATCTCGAGGTCGCCGACGGCGAGTTTCTCGTTTTGCTCGGCCCTTCCGGCTGCGGAAAGTCCACCCTGCTGCGCATGCTCGCTGGGCTCGAAAGCGTCTCGAGCGGAGAGATTCATCTGAACGAGCGACGCGTCGACCAGCTTCCGCCGAGCGCGCGTGACATGGCGTTCGTCTTCCAATCCTATGCACTCTACCCGCATATGACGGTCCGGCGAAACATCGCCTTCCCCCTGATCATGCGGCAGTTCAAATGGTGGTTTCATCTTCCGATCATCGGCAGCCTGGTCAAGCGGCGGATCGAACGCTCGCCCGACGTAGCCGAACTCGTCGAAAGGACGGCGAAGATCCTCTCCCTCACCGAGATGCTGGACCGCCACCCGCGCACGCTGTCCGGCGGCCAGCGTCAGCGTGTGGCGCTCGGACGCGCGATGGTGCGGCAGCCTGAGGTCTTCCTCATGGACGAGCCGCTTTCCAACCTCGACGCCAAGCTGCGCACCGCCATGCGCGGCGAGATCACGCGCCTGCACCAGCGCGTCGGCGGCACCTTCGTCTATGTCACGCATGATCAGGTCGAAGCGATGACGATGGGCACGCGGATCGCTCTGATGCGCGATGGTGTCGTCCAGCAATTCGGTACGCCGCGCGAGATCTACACATCCCCCGCCAACACCTATGTCGCACGATTCATCGGTACGCCGCCGATGAACCTGATCGAGGGACACATCCAACACGGCGGCATCAGAATCGGCGAAACGAACCTCGCGCTGCCTCCGGCGCTCGCGGCGGCCGGCCGCAGCGCCGGTGAGGAAATCGTGCTGCTCGGTATCCGGCCTAACGCGCTCACGCTCGGAAGTGCAGATGGGAAAGGCCTGATCGGCACTGTTAGCCTCGTGGAGCACGTGGGCGCCGAGTCTTTAGTCGCTGTCAAGCTATCGCAGGCCAACACAGCGCATGAGGAGGAAGGGGCGGTTCCCGGTGAAATCATGATTACCGTCTCAGGCTATAGCGACTTGCAGACCGGCGATGCCGTGACCGTCGGGTTGGACCTTTCGGACGCCGTGTTGTTTTCGCGGAGCACCGGCGAACGGCTCACGCATCGCCTGGCGCTTGCAGCGTAGGCAGAGGAGCAAGGAGAAATACGACCTTGCATATACGGATCGTCCGCCAGCTAATGGCCGACCAAAGCCGCAATGGCCACCTCGGTAAAACCGAAATCGTTGGCGATGCTCGCAAAGCTGTGGCGCAGGACCTGGGGCGTAACATCGGATAAAGCCGGCCAAATTCGCCACTGATAAGGTTTTCTTAGAAACCTTATCAGTTGAAGAACTGACTCCATTTGCGACCAAATCTTACAGTCGCCCGAAGGTCTCGTAAGCCCTCACGCCGTTTGAAACCAAGAGTGCGAGGACTTTACAAACGACCTTAAGCTCATGTCTGGTGCCGGTGACACGCTAACGCTGCCGGCCGGGCGCGGCGATGAAGCAAAGCAGGGCGGCAGCGGCATGGACAGCCGTGAGCCCAAGGCACCGATCATTCGCCCCCGCGATATGTATGAGCCCGACCTTCACATCGATACGCTCAAGATCAAGGCGCGGAATTTTCACTGATGATCGGCAAAAGGACGTGTCAGGTGAGAAGTTCATTCCTTTGAGGTGTGATGTTGTAGCCATCCCCGCTTTGCTCCACCGCATAGTAAATGCCGCGAAGCCGGAATGTCGCCGGCAAAGCCACGTCGGCATGGGGGTTCGGCGCGAGCTGGTAGTCACCGTCGAGTTCGCCACGATGGTTCACCACCTCCGCGCGCGAACAAAGTAGCGCGCTAAGCCCATTGTGTTGCCCGTCCTGAAGGACGCCGGTCGGGATGTCGGTGCCATCGCTTTTGTCACCTGCGCCTTCCGTCTTCGGTGCCTTTTTGATGCTTCCGCGGAAATGACTAACCTCATTCTCAACTTGGGTGCGGTCCGGCAAGCTACCGCCCCCTTCCCGGCACGACCCGGTAGGATCTGCGAGCAATCGACTTCGCATTAGATGCGATGAGCGGCCTTCAACCGCAACAGGAATCGTCTGCCTTAGATGAATGGAGAGCTAAACGTGCGCGTCGTTCTGAAAGGAATTCATAGGGTCAAACGAAAGCTCGCCAACGGCGAGATGAAGGTGCATTTTTACGCGTGGCGCGGTGGGCCCGCGATCCAGGCTAGGCCAGGCTCACCCGAGTTCGTTCGCGAATATCACGACGCGCACGCAAGCCTTCGGCAACCACGCGCCGGCACGTTCATGACGATCATCGGACAATACAAGGCCGCACCAGAATTCGACGCGCCGTCGCGTACCTCGCCTATATTAAGCTTATTGAAGACGAATTCGGCGACCTACCGGTGGCGGCTCTAGCCGACCGTCGTGTGCGTGGCGAATTCAAGACCTGGCGCGACTCGTTCGCTGAGACGCCCCGCAAGGCCGACTATGCCTGGACGACGCTTGCGCGCGTCATGTCGTTCGCGAAGGACCGCGGCATCATCGCGACCAACCCGTGCGAACGTGGCGGCCGTCTCTACGTGGCTGACCGCAAAGATAAGATCTGGACCGAGGAAGCCATTGCTGCGGTTCTCGCCGTCGCATCCAGCGAGATCCAGCTCGCGCTGATCTTGGCTTTATGGAGCGGGCAACGGCAGGGCGACCTGCTGCGCCTACCCTGGTCGGCCTACGAGAGCCCCTACATTCGCCTTCGCCAGTCGAAAGGTGGCCGCCGGGTTGCAATGCCCGCTGGCGCACCCCTGAGGGCCCTGCTCGACGCGACGAGCCGCCGGGGGCCGCTTATCCTGACGAACACGCTGGGCCGGCCCTGGACCTCCGATGGCTTTCGGACGTCTTGGGGAAAGGCATGCGAGCGTGCCGGCATCGACGGCCTGACGTTTCATGATCTGCGCGGCACGGCGGTGGTTCGCCTCGCGATCGCAGGCGCCAGCGTGCCGCAGATCGCGGCGGTCACCGGTCATTCGTTAAAGGACGTCGAGGCCATCCTCGATGCGCACGATCTCGGTCGTGACATTCAGCTCGCAGAAGCTGCGGTGCTGAAGCTCGAAGCGAGAACAAAACTGTAAACGGTGGTGTAAACGGCGCTGGTTTTGCCGCTTGTTCAAACCGCTAAGTGTTTGATTTATTTGGTGGGCGCACCAGGGCTCGAACCTGGGACCCGCTGATTAAGAGTCAGCTGCTCTACCAACTGAGCTATGCGCCCGAAAGGCGGCTAACGCCTTGCGAGGCCGGTCCTTTAGCAAAGCGATCCCGGGAAGGCAAGCGATGTGGACGAGGTTTTCCAAGTCTTCATGGCCGGGTCCCAAAAAGAGAAAAGCCGCCGGATTCCAGCGGCTTCGCTCGCTTTGCCCGGAGCATTGCGGGGCCTAGAGACGCCCGCCGTCCCGATCCGGACCGGCATCCCGGTCGCCGCCGTGGAAGCGGTTCATGCCGCCGTCCATCATGCGATCCATGCCGCGCTCCATGAAGCGGTGGTGCCAGCCGCCTTCGCCGCCGAACGGGCCCTGGTGACGGGTCAGGACGGCCAGGCGCCGCTTCTGGCCCTCATCCAGGGTCTTGTAGAGGGGGTCGGCAGCATCGGCGATCTTCTTCAGCGCCGCGGACGTGGCGCCCATGTCGTCAGCGCGCTGGCGCAGGCGAGCGACCGGATCATCCGGCTTGTCGGCATCACCAGGCGCCGCATTCATCCGCGCGTTGGCGCGATCAATCCGCAGCTTGGCAAGATCGCGAACGGCTGCCTCGACCGGCGGCCACAGCTTCTCCTGGTCGGCGTTCAGCTTCAATCCGGCGTGCACGGCCGCGATGCGCGCGTCGACGAACGCGGCGCGATCTTCCGGATTCATGCGCATGTGGCGCATGTGATCGGAGAAGCGGTGATATTGCGCGTAGACTGCGCCCGAGCCGGCAATGCTGAGCGCGGCGATGGCGGCGATGGCGAACTTCCTCATACGAACCTCCTCTTCCAAGGTTCCCTGAAGATGGGCGCCATTTGCGCGCGGTTCAACTTACAAGTTCGATAGAGAGAGCAGTCTTACCAAGATGTAATCCGCGGCTGCACTTTGAAATCATTCGCAACAATCACGGCTGAAAAGACGAAGGGCTTCCGCGTGTCGCACGGAAGCCCTTCGCGTTGCAACGCCGCGCGAACTCAGTTCGTCGCGCTCTTTGCTTCCTTCTGGAATTCGTCGATCAACGGCTGGCCGACGCGGCTCGCAGCATCCTTGTAGACCGGCTCCATCGCCTTGCGCATCGCGTCGTCCTGCTCAGGCGTCAGCGAGATGATCTCGCTCTTGCCGCTCTTCTTGATCTCCGCGAGCGCGTCGTCGTTCTCCTTCTGGGACTGTGCGTTGTTGAAGTCGGTCGCTTCCTTCATGGCCTTCGCAAGCTGGTCGCGGATGTCGCCCGGCAGATCGTCCCAGAACTTCTTGTTCACGATCACGACGTAGCCGATGTAGCCATGATTGGTCTGGGTGATGTACTTCTGCACCTCGTGCATTTTCTGGGTGTAGATGTTCGACCAGGTGTTCTCCTGCCCGTCGACAACGCCGGTCTGGAGCGCCTGATACACTTCCGAGAACGCCATCACCTGCGGCAGCGACCCCAGCGCCTTGAACTGCGCCTGCAGCACGCGCGAGGACTGGATGCGGAACTTCACGCCCTGATAGTCGGCCGGCGTGACGAGCTTCTTGTTGGCGCTCATCTGCTTGAAGCCGTTGTCCCAATAGGCAAGACCGGTGATTCCCTTGGAATCCAGCAGCTTGAGCAGCTTCGCCCCTAACGGTCCCTCCGTCACCTTCCGCAACGTCTTCAGGTCGGGAAGGATGTAAGGCAGATCGAACACCTCGAATTCGCGGATACCGAGCGGACCGAACTTGGAGTTCGACGGCGCCAGCATCTGCACGCTGCCGAGTTGGAGAGCCTCGAGCTCTTCCTTGTCCTTGTAGAGCGTCGAGTTCGGATAGACCTCGACCTTCACCTTGCCGCTCGTGTACTTCTCGGCGAGCTCCTTGAACTTCTCGGCCGCCTTGCCCTTCGGCGTATCGGTCGCAACCACGTGGCTGAACTTGATGACGATGGGATCGGCGGCCGCCGAGCCCGCAAGCCCCAGAACCAAAGCCGCGACGGATGCCGCGATCGCGAAGGTGCGCATGATTTCTCCCTGTTGTTATTTGGGCCACCCGGCGCGCGGGTGGCCCATCCTTATGCTGGCTGCATCAATACAGGCCGGCGCACACCGGTGCTATTGGCCGTTAGCAGGGCAGGTATTCATCGCCTACGGCGTCACTCCGGGGCTGCTCGACCGGAATGACAAGCCAACGTTCGTCAGCTCGCCGCTGCCGCCTGCACCGTATCGCGCTGGCGCTTCATGACGATCTTGTTGAGCGCGCCGAGATAGGCCTTGGCGGAGGCCACCAGCGTGTCCGGATCCGCCGCGCGCGCCGTCATCGACCGGCCGTCATGGGACAGACGGACCGACACCTCGGCCTGCGCGTCGGTGCCTTCGGTCACGGCGTGAACCTGGTACAGCTCGAGCTTGGCCTCGTGCGGCACCAGCGCCTTGATGCAGTTGAAGACGGCATCGACCGGACCATTGCCCTCGGCTTCCTCGATCTTGGTCTGACCGTCGACATCGAGCTTCATCGTCGCGCGCTGCGGACCATGGGTGCCGGCGATCACGGTCAGCGAGGTCAGCTTGATGCGGTCGTGCGAGGCCGCCATTTCCTCGTCGACCAGCGCCTCGATGTCCTCGTCGTAGATGTCCTTCTTGCGGTCGGCCAGCGCCTTCATCCGCGCGAACGCATCTTCCAGCTGGTTCGGGCCCAGCTTGTAGCCCATCTCCTCCAGCTTGTGCACGAAGGCGTGGCGACCGGAATGCTTGCCGAGCACCAGCGAGGACTGCTTCAGGCCGACCATCTCCGGCCGCATGATCTCGTAGGTCGAGGCGTCCTTCAGCACGCCGTCCTGGTGGATGCCACTCTCATGCGCAAAGGCGTTCCGACCGACGATCGCCTTGTTGTACTGCACCGGGAACGAGGTCGCGGCAGATACCACCTTCGAGGCGCGGGTGAGCTGCGTAGTGTCGATCTTGTTCCAGTACGGGAATTTGTCGTTGCGCACGTTGATCGCCATCACGATCTCTTCGAGCGCGGCATTGCCCGCGCGCTCGCCGATGCCGTTGATGGTGCATTCGACCTGGCGCGCGCCGCCGACGACGCCTGCCAGCGAATTCGCAACCGCCATGCCGAGGTCGTTATGGCAGTGCACGGAGAACACCGCCTTGTCCGAGTTCGGCACGCGCTCGATGAGCGTCTTCATGAAGTGGGTGTACTCGTCGGGCGTGGTGTAGCCGACAGTGTCGGGGATGTTCACCGTAGTGGCGCCGGCCTTGATGACGGCCTCGACGATGCGGCTGAGAAAGTCCATCTCGCTGCGGGTACCGTCCTCAGCCGACCATTCGACGTCGTCGATCAGGTTGCGGGCGCGCGCGACCATGGCAACCGAGGTCTCGATCACCTGCTCCGGGGTCTTGTTCAACTTCACCCGCATATGCAGCGGTGAGGTCGCGATCACGGTGTGGACGCGGCCGCGCTTTGCAAATTTCACCGCTTCGGCGCAACGGTCGATGTCAGCCGGATGCGCGCGCGACAGGCCGGCGATAACGGCATTCTTGGAGCGGCGGGCGATCTCGCTGACGGCCTGGAAGTCACCTTCGGAGGTGATGGGGAAGCCCGCTTCGATCACGTCGACGCCCATATCATCGAGCAACTCCGCGACTTCGAGCTTCTCCTCGAACGTCATGGTCGCGCCGGGGCACTGCTCGCCGTCGCGCAGGGTGGTGTCGAAAATGATGACGCGGTCCTTCTCGGACTTGTTCACGGAGGCCATTTCGAAATTCCTTTAAGCTGGTGCGCCCTTCATATTTGGCTCGAGCGCTTGAGGTGTCCGGTGATCTCGTACAACCCCTGAGTGCCCAGGCGCGGTCGCCCAGCCGGCCCTCAGGGGCAGCTAAGAAGGAGCTCGCCAAGAAGGAGGGTGGGCAGGATCGCGGGCCGGGACGCGGCGGTGCCGACGGCCAGAGCCGCCTCCCCCGAGATCCCATCGTTTTGGCCGCGAATCAACATTGCCAGACCCTTTGAGCCACAAAATCCTCGGCCAAAACCGTTGACGGTTCGTTGCCGGGAGGCCCGTTGACGCGTTTCTAGACGAGAAATGGCCGAAACTGCAACGCCAAAAGATGGTCAGGGTAGCTGACCTGATTGGGGCCATCCGCCGGCCCAACCCGGCCTTGCCCTCGCCTGCTCCGCCGGCGGATGAAGCAAGCTGTCGAAGACGACGGGGGTGAATATCCTCACCGCGCGCGCACGCGCTCGAACTCCGCCTGCGCCCGCGCGAACTTCTGGTTGAACAGCCACATCGCGTCGAGGATCTCGCGGAAGCTCGCCGACGTTCTGGCCCTGTCGGCGCGGCCATAGGCAAAGATGCTGTTGTTGCGTAAGTATTTCAGGACCGTTGGGTCGGAGACCCGGCTCTGAAGCAAATTGCCCGACCTCAGCGCGGCCCGCGTCGCGGTCGGGATGATCTGGATGAGCTCGAAGAATTTCATCTGGTCGATCGGGTCCGGCAGCGTCCTGGCTATATCGGGTATCTCCGCGAAGAGATCCGCGTGGGCGTTCATGAGGCCGTCACGCACTGCGGTCCAGTGGTTGAGCCGATGGTCGAGGCCACTGACGCGCGCCTCCTCCTTGTCGTCGCGCGCGATCAGTTTCGGATCAAGCGAGGCGATGGACGACTTGATCGCTTGCCATCGCTTCCGACCATTGCGGTCTTCGGACGGGCCGGTCTGAAAGCTGCCGATATAGGTGTTGGAACGCCCGTTGCCGACATTCTGCTTGCCGTTGGTCTCGGCGAAGAACAGCCCCAGGCTGATACGACCGGCGGCGTCCGCGCCCTTCGTATCCAATCCCTTCGCGCGCGCGATCGCCGTGCCGAGATCGACGACGTCCTTGAACGGCGTCGGTGAGGCCTGCGCATTCGCGGGCGGCGCCTCCATGACGTCGAAAAGGCTTCTGTATTCGTCGATCAGCGGCTCGATATCAGCGTCGAAATAGGCCGGCGGAACCTCGTATTTGTTGGGCCGTCCGATCCGTGATGGAAGTGCATCGGTGAGGTCCTTGTAAGTGCTCATGACCTCGACGCGGGCCAGGTAAAGGGCTTGCCCCGGCAGGTTCGGAAGCGACTCATGCGCGTCAATCTGGCGGCGCCGCTCGGTGAGGATCGCCCTGAAATCATTCAAGGCCCGACTGTAGGCCTCGATCGCCCCCGATTGCTTAGCGGTGAGCGCGACCGGCTGCGCGTGCGCCGATGATTCGACATTCACTGCCCCGCCGAAGGTGACTGCAACCGCAAGCGTGAAGCTTGCGATGATATGGCGTCCCGCTCTCATGTCGTTTTCAGCTCATGCGTTCGGCTGCTTGCCTCAATCGTAGTCATGGGGAACAAGGCCTGGAAGCCTCACCTCACGACAAGTGTCAGATGTTTGCAACACTGCAAACCTATTTGATCGGCGCCACAATCGTGTCGCAGGAATTTCCAAATCGAAGACGCAAGGTACGCTCGTGAATGCAACATCAGGGGACACTGATGCAAAAACAGCGGGCGATCGACGGCGATGCAGAGCAGGTCGGCTTCACCTTCTCATTTCAGATAGCGGATGGCGGCAAGCGGCGGGCCTGTTGTGTCAGGGTCGACGCCCCGAACTTCCACGACGCATCAGCGCTGTTCCGCGAGCGATGGCCCGCCATCGAATCGGTGGCGCGCGACAGCATCAGGTCCACGGAGAGCGGCGACGGCGTCATCGCGCTCGAGCTACCCGTGGCCTGATGAAATCCGCGCATCACGGCTTCCGCTGATCAGTTGCCCGCGTCCTTTGTGGCCAAAATCTGGTAGAGGATGATCGCGCCGAAGGTCGCGGTGCCAATGCCACCGATCGTGAAGGCGCCGAATTTGAGCGTGAGATCTCCGGCGCCGGCGGTGAGCGCAACGGCGACCGTGATCAGGTTGCGCGGGTTGGAGAAGTCGACCTTGTTCTCGACCCAGATTCGCCCGGCCATCGCCGCGATCAGGCCGAACAACACGATCGACAGGCCGCCGATCACCGGTCCCGGGATCGACAGAATCAGCGCACCGAATTTCGGAGAGAAGCCAAGCAGGATCGACACCGCGGAGGTCACCGCGAACAGGAGCGTCGAATAGACCTTCGTTGCCGCCATGACGCCGATGTTTTCGGCATAGGTGGTGACGCCGGTGCCGCCGCCGCAGGCCGAGACGATCGTTGCAAGGCTGTCGCCTAGAAACGCACGACCGAGATAGCCATCCAGGCTTCGGCCGGTCATCACGCCGATGGCTTTGATGTGGCCGAGATTCTCGGCGACCAGGATGATCGCGACCGGTGCGATCAGGAAAATCGCATCGGCATGGAAGGTCGGCGTCGTGAATTTTGGCAGGCCGATCCATGGCGCAGCCGAAAGCTGGGTGAAATCAATGGGCTTGCCCAGGCCAAAGCCATTGGCGAGCAGGAGATACAAAAGATAGCCGCCGACAGCGCCGACGATGATCGGCAGCCGGCGCCAAAGTCCCGGTGCGGCCACCGCGGTCAGGCCGATGATCAGCACGGTCAGCAATCCGACCCAGGTGTCGAACGCGCTGGCGCTGACCGCCTTCACAGCCACCGGCGCCAGATTGAGACCGATCGCGGCGACGACCGCACCCGTGACGACCGGCGGCATCAGGCGCTCGACCCAGCCGACGCCGGCCCACATCACGATCAGCGCGATGATGCCGTAGAGCACGCCGGCGCCAACGATGCCGCCGAGCGCGACCTCGATATTCGGATTCGGACCCTGCCCGGAATAACCGGTCGCCGCGATGACGACAGCAATGAAGGCGAAGCTGGAGCCGAGGTAGCTCGGCACACGTCCCGCCACGATCGCAAAGAAGATCAACGTGCCGACGCCGGAGAAGAATAGCGCGAGATTCGGATCGAACCCCATGAGTAGCGGCGCGATGATCGTGGCCCCCGACATCGCGACGCCGTGCTGGAGGCTGGCGATGATAGTCTGGCCCCAGGGTAGCCGCTCCTCGGGCAGGATCACGCCCGATGTCTTCAGCTTCCAGCGCGGAAAGTAGCCGCTACCTTGCTCGTCAGAGCCCGTGGCCGTCGACATTTTTCCCCTCCCCGTTTGCCGCTCGTGTCACGCGCGTGGCGCGCTTTTCGGATTGAAGCGGAGCGTAGCAGAGGTCGGAAGCTCTAGCTTGCCCAGTTCTCGCGGAATTCACCGAACAGTGTGATGCCGCCACAGGCATAGATCGTCTGGCCGGTGATGTAGCTCGACTCGTCGGAAGCTAGAAAGGCGAACACCGCCGCGATCTCCTCGGCCGTTCCGACCCGGCCGAGAGGGATGTGGCTCTCCACATCCGCGCGCTTCTTCGCATCCCCGGTCCAGGCAGCGTTGATCGGCGTGTCGATCGCGCCCGGCCCCACGGCGTTGACGCGAATGCCGCGGCCGGCGAATTCGAGCGCCAGCGTGCGCGTCAGGTTCGCCATGCCGCCCTTGCTGATCGAATAGGCGAGATAGCCGGGCTTCGGGACGATCTGGTGCACGCTCGAACAATTGACGATGGTGCCGCCGCCCTTGCGGCTGACGAAATGCGCCAGCGCTTTCTGCGCGCAGAGAACGGCGCCGTTGAGATTGACGTCGATGATGCGCCTATAGGCCTCGATGTCGAGCGCCTCGCTGGGCGATTCCTTCTGGAAGCCGGCATTGTTGACGAGGCAATCGAGCCGCCGCCAGCGCGACAGAATCGTCTCGAACATCCGCGCGATGTCGGCCTCGACGGCGACATTGGCCTGAACGACGAGATGGTCCCGATCACCATGCCCGCGCTCGCGCGAGGCCGCCTGCGCCTGTGCGAGCGTTTGCTCGGCATCCGCACGATGCTCCAGATAGTTGATGGCGACGGTCGCCCCTTCCTGCGCGAAGCGAACCGCGATCGCGCGCCCGATACCCTGCGACGCTCCGGTCACGAGTGCGTATTGCCCGACGAGGCGGGATGCGAACGAAGTCGATTGATCAGATTGCTGCATGGGCTGCGCTACTCATAGGGGATATGTCGAACGGCACAAGCCGCCGATCACAACGCCTCCCGTCTTGCAGCGTTCCGGCGCCGCCCGCAAGGGGCGACGCCGGCAAATGCAATGCCGCTTACTGCGTGCGGTCCGAGGTCCAGCCCTTGTAGTCCTTGACGTTGTCACGCGTCACGAGCTTCGAGGGCAACAGCTCGACGGTAGAGGCGGGCTTCTGTCCGCCCAGGATGCCGACACCGACCTGCACGGCTCGGCGCGCCATGAAGAACGGATCCTGCGAGGCTGAGGCCTGGATCTGCGGCGACTGCGGATCCTTCAGCGCGGCCTCGATGTCGGGCGCGCCGTCGACGGCGGTGATGATGATGCCGGAGCGGCTCTGCTGGCGTGCCGCCAGATCGGTGCCGATCGCCTGCGGATCGTTGATGGCGAAGATGGCATCAATCTTGGGGAAGCGGGTCAGGTAACCCTGCGCCACCGTGAGGCCACCTTCGCGAGAGCCCTTGCCGTCCTGGTCACTGGAAAGGACCTTAATGCCGGGATTCTTGCCGAACACGGTCTTGCAGCCGGTGACGCGATCGATCACCGCGGAAACCTGCGGGCCGTTCTCGATGATCACGTCGCCCTTACCGCCGAGCTTGTCGACGATGTACTGGCAGGAGATCTCGCCGGCCTGGACGTTGTTCGTGGTCACCGTGGCGTCGGCGCCTTCGGCGGCGGTGTCGACCGCGACAACGACGATGCCGGCGGCCTGCGCCTTCTTGATCGCCGGGCCGATCGCCTTGGGATCACCGGGGTTCAGGAGAATCAGGTCGACGCCGGCGGCAATGAAGTTGTCGATCTGCGTCACCTGCTTGCCGAGATCGTATTCGAAGCCGACTGTCGTGACTTTCACGTTGGGGTTGGTTTTCTTGGCCTCGAACTCCGCGCCCTTCGACAGCGCGACGAAGAACGGGTTGCCGAGCGAACCGAGCGAGACGCCGATGGATTTGAGCTCCTTCGCCTGCAGCGGCGCGGAGCTCAGAGCAAGCGCCACGGCGGCGCTGGTAAGCGAGATCGTCTTCAACATTGGCTTCCTCCCTGGTCTGATTTGACGTGCCGCGCGGCTGACCAGTTGCCGCAACGGAGTTCCACAGCGCGAGTGGCTGTACCTTCGCGCACCGACGTTAGGTGCGCGCCGAGCCTTGCAGGCGGTAACGATCGAGCGCCACCGCACCGATGATCACCAGCCCCTTGATGACGTATTGCCAGATGTCGGACACGCCAACCAGGATCAGGCCGTTCGACAGCACGGCGATGATCAGCGCACCGACCAGCGTTCCCCAGATCGAGCCGATGCCGCCGACGAAGGAGGTGCCGCCCAGGATCACGGCGGTGATTGCATCGAGCTCGTAGCTCTGTCCGAGCTGCAATCCGTTGGCCGCGTAGAGTCGCGCTGCCTGCATCGCGCCGCCGAGACCGGCAAACAGTCCTGACACGCCATAGACGAAGATCAGCACCGCCCACACCTTGATGCCGGCAAGCCGAGCCGCGCTCTCATTGCCGCCGACCGCGTAGATGTGCACGCCTAGCACGGTGCGGCGCAGCACCAGCCAGGAAACGAGGATCACGAGCAGCGCGATCACAGACAACCAGGGAATCGAAATCACGCCGGGAATGAGAGTGAGCGAGCCGTTGCCGATGAAAGCATAGGGAATTGAAGGGTTGAACACGGTGGTGTCGGCGCCAAGCAGGCGCGCCAGACCGCGTACGGCGGTGAGCGAGCCGAGCGTGACAATGAAGGGCGGTAGCCGCAACAGCGCGATCAGCGCGCCATTGACGACGCCGAAGCCGAGTCCGGTGAGGACGGCGGCCGGCAGCCACAGCGCCCCGAGCTCAGGCAGCTTTGACAGCGTCAACCCGGCCATCGCCGACGCCGCCAGGATCGAGCCGACCGACAGGTCGATGCCGCCGGTGAGGATGACGAAGGTCATGCCCGCGGCGAGCACCGTGTTGACGGCAGCCTGCTGCAGAACGATGCCGAGATTCTGGCCGGTGAAGAAACGGCCGTCCGACAGGTAATGAAAGCCGGCGCACAGGATCAGCAGCACCGGCAGCATGCCGGCCGCCTGGATCAGGAGCCGGACCCTCTGGCGTTTCGTCTCCTGGGCAGCGGCAAGTCCGTTTGCGGTGGCCGCCTTTGTCGGTGAAGATCCCTGATCAGGCATCGAGGTGCTCCATCCCCGTGGCAAGTGCCATGATATCCTCCTCGGTCAGCGGCTGTGTCGCGGTTCGCCTGATCTCGCCTTCGACGTGCCCCAGTCGCATCACGATGACGCGGTCGCAGATGCCGATAATCTCGGGCAGATCCGACGAGATGATGAGGATCGCCGTACCGGCCTTGGCCAGATTGTCGATGATCGAATAGATTTCGGACTTGGCCCCGACGTCGACGCCGCGCGTCGGCTCGTCGAGGATCAGGACTTTGGGTCCGATTGCAAGCAACCGCGAGAGCAGCACCTTCTGCTGGTTGCCGCCGGATAGTCCGCCCGCGGGGACGCTAGCGTTGGCGGCGCGGATGCTTAATCCTGCGAAAGCCCTGTCGGCGCGCTCACGCGCCTTGTCGCGATCGAGGAACCAGCCGAGCTTCGCATCGCGCCCAAGCACGGCAAGGTTGATGTTATCCTGGCACGACATGTCCAGGAACAGGCCGAGCGCCTTGCGGTCCTCGGTGAGATAGGCGATGCCAGCCTCGAGCGCCTCGCCGGGCGTGCGGATGTCGATCGGGCGGCCTTCGAGCTCGACATGGCCGGAAATCTTCGGCGCGGCGCCGATGATCAGATGTGCAAGTTCGGTGCGACCCGCGCCGATCAGGCCGGCCAGTCCCACGACCTCGCCCGCATGCACGGTCAGCGAGCAGCCCTTGACGCGCTGCCCGTCGGACATGTCGGTCGCGGTGAGCACCGGATGCCCCTTTCCAGCCTCGGGATCGTGGTCCTTCTTGTAGAAGGACGAGACGTCGCGCCCGACCATCATGCGGACGATGCTGTCGGCGCGAATGTCGGACTTGTCGAGCGAGCCGACCAAGCGTCCGTCGCGCAGCACCGTGACGCGATCGCCGAGGGCATAGACCTCGTCCATGCGATGCGAGATGTAGATGATGGCAAGCCCTTCGGCGCGCAATTGCCGGACCAGCGCGAACAGCCGCTCGCTCTCGCCGGCCGACAGCGCGGTGGTCGGCTCATCCATGATCAGGATTTTGGAACGCGCGTGCAGCGCACGTGCGATCTCGACGAGCTGGCGCTGGCCCATGGAAAGATGTGCCACCAGCGTCGACGGGGTGAAGTCGGCGCCCAGCCGCTCCAGGATCGGGCCGACACCGACACGCATGTCCCCGCGCGCGAGCAGTCCCGAACGTGAAACCTCGCGGCCGAGATAAATATTCTCCGCGACGGTTAAATTGGGGGCCAATGAAAGTTCCTGGTAGATGATCGAGATGCCGGCGGCGCGGCCGCCGAGCGGGCCTTCGATCCGTACCGGCTTGCCCTCGATGCGGATCTCGCCGCCGGGATCGGGCCGGTAGGCACCCGATAAAATTTTCATCAGGGTCGATTTGCCGGCCCCGTTCTCACCCATGAGGGCGTGGACCTCGCCGGCATAGACGGTGAGATCAACGGCGCGCAGCGCCTTGATGCCGAAGAAGGATTTGGAGACCCCGCGCATCTCGAGGATCGGATCGTTCATCGTGCCTCCCGGCGCACAATGCGTTTCCCACCCGCGTCTCATTCGTGTGTCGCGCGGTTTGCCCATTAAACAAAAGCGGTGACGCAGAGCAATACCGAAGACGGGTATACCGAGGTATTGAAAGCCAGATCGCACGAGGTCAGTGGCGGGGCCGATACAGTTCGCGCCATGCGGGAAGCCGCGCGGCATAGGCATCGGCGAGCGCTCGCTCCGGCTCAAAAGTCTCGACGCGCCGAGGCGGCGTGCAGACGGCTGCGATCGCCTCGCCCGTGACAGCAAGGCGCCCCAATCTCGCCGCACCGAATGCGGCACCCGTCTCGCCTGCTGCAAAGCGGTGGATCGGTATATTCAGCACGTTCGCCAGCACGGCGAGCCAGAAGGCGGACCGCGAGCCGCCGCCGATCACATCGGCCTGTGAGACTGTGAGGCCGGCGGCAGCGAGCGCATCGCGGCAATCGGCCAGCGCAAACGCGACACCTTCAAGAACCGCCTGCACGATATCAGTGCGATCGCTGCCATGGCTCAGGCCATCGAGCATGCCGCGCACATTGGGGTCGTCATGCGGCGTCCGCTCACCGGCAAGATAAGGCAGGAAGCTTATGGCCGACGGCGCCTGCGGGCGCGCACCGAGCGGCGCCAGCAGCTCGGCCTCCGGGGCGCCGAGCAGCCGCGCGATCCAGGCAAGGCAGGATGCGGCCGAGAGGATCGCCCCCGCCTGAATCCACATGGCGGGGATCGCATGTGCGAACGTGTGCACGACGCGATCCGGGTTCGCGGCAATCCTGTCGGTGGGCGTCAACAGCGCGCCGGATGTGCCCAGCGAGATGAATGCGGTTCCCGGGCGGATCGCGCCGATGCCGACGGCGCCGGCCGGGTTGTCGCCGGCACCACCCGCGATCATCGGCCGTTTCACCATGCCCCAGCGCTCGCTGAGCACGCGCGTCAGCCGCGCCGACGGCGCACAGCCTTCGACCAGCCGCGCCATGCGCGCGCGCGACAGGCCGGTCGCGGCAAGGCCCTCATCCGACCAGTCGCGGCGCGCGACGTCGAGCCATAGCGATCCCGAGGCGTCGGAGACATCCTCGATCGCTTCGCCCGAAAGGACCAGGCGCAAATAGGCCTTGGGCAGCAGCACGAGTTTTGTCGCCGCAAAGATCTCGGGCTCGTGCGCCGCGATCCACAAAAGCTTCGGCGCGGTGAAGCCGGGCATCGCCTTGTTGCCGGTCGTGGCGCGCAAGGCCGGCCAGCGCTCTTCAAGTCGACGGCATTCGGCCGCAGAGCGGCCGTCATTCCAGAGAATGCAGGGACGGAGCGGCTTGAGGTTCGCGTCGAGCAGCATGGCGCCGTGCATCTGGCCGGACAGGCCGATGCCCTCGACCACCGCCAATTCGCGCGGATGATCCGCCTTCAGCTCATCCAGCGTCGCAAACGCCGCCTCGATCCACTGCCGCGGATCCTGCTCGGAATAACCGGGACGCGGCGAGGCCGTGGCGAGCGACCGGCTCGCGCTCGCGATCACGCGCTGGGTGTCGTCGACGAGGACGGTCTTGACCGCCGAGGTGCCGAGATCGATGCCGAGATACATGATGCTTTCACCTGACGCGATAGTGGCCGGCAGAGACCTCTACTCGTCAAAGAAGCCGGGATGCTTGGCGACAAAGGACTGCAGCTCGCGCGAGACGCGGTCAAGATGATCAGCCATTTCGCGCCTGGCCTGGTCGGGCCTGTGGGCTGCAATCGCGCGATAGATCGCTTCGTGCTCCTGGAACGTCCCTTCGGGCCGCCCCGGCTCGGGAAGCAGGGTCCGACGCACGCGTTCAAGATGGGTGCGGATCGGATCAAGCACCTCGCCAACCCGCGCAAGATTCAGGGTTTCAGTCATCTGGCGGTGAAATCTGGTGTCGAGTTCATGGAAGCCTCCAAGATCACCGCTGGCGATGGCGGCTTTCTGATAGGCGAGATTCTGACCAAGCGCAGCGATCGCCTCGTCCGACATGTCGGCGGCACAGACCCCGACGACCTCCACCTCCAGAGCGCGACGCATCAGCATCCACTGGCGCACATCCTCGAGGTGAATCCGCGCGACATAGGAGCCGCGCTGTGGCTCGACAACGACGAGGCCTTCGAAGGCGAGGCGGTTGATCGCGGTCGTGATCGACAGCCGTGACACGTCGAAGGCGGCGCACCACTCGTTCTTGTCGATCGGCGTTTCCGGCGCGAGCTGTCCTGACACGATCGCGCGCTTCAGTGCGAAATAGGCCTGGTCGACTTTCGACCCGCCTGCCCTGCGCCCTCGCCCTGCAACGGTTCCGCCCCTGAGTCCGTCGATTGAATGCATGATGGAATCCCCTCCTGATTTTCACTTTTTCGGTTGGCGAAGTCCAATTGCGCGGACGAAGGCTTGACGAACAACGACTGATATAACTAGCATACCAGCAAAACAACAACCATCCACCCTACGGCTCAACGTCCGTCGGACACCGAAGAGTCAGGGCCGGGAGGAGCAGCATGGAAGTACGCGTCGGTGCTCTCGGAGCGCAGGATGAATCACGCGCCTCCTCCCGCGTGATCGAGCTTGGCGCCCGCGCCGGCGCGCCGAGCGGTCACATCGCTCTCTCCGCCGAACAGATCTCCAAATCCTTCGCCGGCGTGAAGGCGCTCCAGAATGTCGACTTCGATCTGCGTCCCGGCGAAGTGCACGCGCTAATGGGCGAGAACGGCGCCGGCAAGAGCACCCTGATGAAGATCCTGGCCGGCGTGCACACCAGCTATGACGGCATCATTCAGGTCGAAGGCCAGGCGGTGTCGTTCGCCGGCGTGCGCGATGCCGAGGAAGCCGGCGTCGCGATCATCCACCAGGAGCTCAATCTCGTTCCCGAGTTGAGCGTTGCCGACAACATCTTTCTTGGTCGCGAGCCACTGATCGCGGGCTTGCTGATCGATCGCCGCCGCATGGTGAAGGCGGCCGGGCGCCTGCTGGCGCGGCTGGGCGTCAGGCTCGACGCGGAGAGCCGCGTTGCCGACTTGCGTGTCGGCGAGCAGCAACTGGTGGAAATCGCCAAGGCACTGTCGCTCGATGCCCGTATCCTCATCATGGACGAGCCGACCTCCGCGCTGTCGTCATCCGAATGCGCGACGCTGTTCATGATCGTGCGACAGCTCGCGGCCGAAGGCGTCGCGATCATCTACACCTCACACCGCATCGAGGAGGTGCTCGAGCTCGCCGACCGCGTCACCGTGCTGCGCGACGGCAGGCGGGTGGTCACGGCTCCAATCGGCGAATTGTCGCGCGGCGCGATCATCTCGGCGATGGTCGGCCGCGACATGGCCGCAAGCGACCGCGGTGCGGCAGCGGCGGATGGCCCGGTCATCCTGTCGATCAAGGACCTGACGCTCGACACGCTCAGTCCGCGGGGATGGCGCCGGATGCTGCACGGCGTCAGCTTCGAGCTCAGGCGCGGCGAGATTTTGGGTATCGGCGGCCTGCTCGGCTCCGGACGGACCGAGATCCTAGAATCGATCTTCGGCGTCGCGCGGGGCTGGCGCGGCGGCACCATCGCGATCGACGGCGCGACCGCCGACATCAACGCGCCGGCGGACGCCTATCGCCTCGGCCTTGCGCTCGTCAGCGAGGATCGCAAGGAACGTGGGCTGCATCTTGCGGCCTCGATCTGCGACAACATTGCGCTGCCGTCGATCGGGATCCTGGCGCAATTCGGCCTGCGCGCTTTCGCGCGCGAACGTGCATTGGCTCGCGAGATGGTTGGCCGGCTGTCGGTCCGCTGCACCGGCATTGGCCAAACGGCCGCCGCGCTGTCGGGCGGCAACCAGCAGAAGGTCGTGATCGGCAAATGGCTCGCCACCGAGCCACGTATCCTCCTGCTCGACGAGCCGACCCGCGGCATCGATATCGGCGCCAAGCAGGAGATCTATCGCCTCATCTTCGATCTCGCAGCGCAAGGCCTCGGCATCATCGTGGTGACCTCGGAAATGCCCGAACTTCTCTTGTTGTCCGACCGCATCCTCGTGATGTGCGAGGGACGGCAGACCGGCCTCCTGACGCGCGAAAATGCGACACAGGAGGCGGTGATGCGCCTCGCCGCACCGGGCATGGCGACGTGGTCGCAGGAAGAAGCATCATGAAGGCACTCAAACTTCTCTCGCAAACGAAACTCTATTGGGGATTGCTGCTGATCTGCCTGATCGGCGCCCTCACCTCGCCGCACACCTCGTCCGGCAACAACATCTTCCTGTCCTACGGCAACCTGACCGACGTGCTTCGCCAGGTCTCGATCACCGGACTGGTCGCGACTGGCATGACCATGGTCATCCTGCTCGGCGGCATCGACCTGTCGGTCGGCTCCGTGATGGGCTTTTCGACCGTGATATGCGCAATGCTGCTCACCAAGCCCGGCTGGACGGCGGCCTCGGCGCTGGGCGTGCCGGCGGCCGTGCTTGTCTGCGGTGCGGCGTCGGCGCTGGCAGCGCGCTTCATCTTCACAGGCCTTGCCCGCGGCCGCGATGTCGGCGCCGGGCGGCGCCGCGACACCGTGCTGTCGCGTTGGCACGGCGCCGGTATTCCCGCGCTGCTCGGCCTGATCGTCGCGATCGCGATTGGATGGTGGACGGTGAGCCAGGTGCCGGTCAAATTCGGCGTTCTCGGCGTGCTCCTGGTGGCGCCCTGCCTTGCGCTGCTGCTTGGGGCCATCAACGGGCTCTTGATCGTCACCGGACGAATGCAACCCTTCATCGTGACGCTCGCGATGATGGTCAGCGCCCTCGGCATTGCACGTTTGACGGCTGGATCGGACAACGCCGTGGTCCCGGTCTATACCGGCACCAATGCCACCGAGGCCTTCGAGCTGCTGCGCTCGATGCTCTGGGGCGTGCTGCCGGTGCCGAGCGTTTTCTTCCTGGCGGCGATCATCCTGTTCGGCGCGATCCTGCGTTTCACGACGTTCGGCCGCTATGCTTATGCGATCGGAGGCAACGTCGAGGCTGCCAAGCTCTCGGGCATCAAGGTCGCCCGGGTCCAGCTCACGGCCTATCTTCTGTCCGGACTGCTCGCCGGCATCGCAGGCGTATTGTTCGTCGCGCAATATCGGCAAGGCAAGCCCGATGCCGGCGCCGGCCTCGAGCTCGATGCCATCGCCGCGGTGGTGATCGGCGGCACCAGCCTGATGGGCGGTCGCGGCGGCCTTGCCGGCACCTTCGTCGGCGTCCTGATCTTCGGGCTGCTGTCGGACATTCTTCAACTCCAGAACATCGATTCCAACGTCCAGCTCCTGATGAAGGGCTTGATCATCGTCTGCACCGTGCTGGTGCAGGAGCAGAATCTCGGCCAGCTCGTCTCGCGATGGCGATTCAACCTGTCGCGGGGCGCCCATGCCGATCCGAAAACAGCCGAAACCAGTCGGCTGCCAAACGCCGCAAAGGCGCAATCAAAAGAAAGGGAGGATCTCGATGAAGCGTCGTGAATTCCTGAAACTGTCGACCACCATGGCCGGCGCGGCCATGACCGTCTATCTGCCGGCAGGCTGGAGCCCGGCCAAAGCCGCAGGCAAGTGGAAGGTCGGCTTCAGCCAGTGCACCACGCTCGAACCGTGGCGCGTGCAGTTCAACAAGGACATCCAGGCTGAGGCGAAGAACCAGCCGGACGTGGACCTCGTCATCACCGATGGCCAGGACAAGACCGAGAAGCAGGTCGCCGACTGCGAAAACCTGATCGTGCAGCAGGTCAACGTGCTCCTGATCTCGCCCAAGGAGTCGGCGGGCCTGACCGGTGTGGTCGAGAAGGCGATCGACGCCAAGATTCCGGTCATCGTGCTCGACCGCAACGTCGATACCAAGCGCATCACCCAGTTCATCGGCGGCGACAATGTCGCGATCGGCAAGGCCGCCGGCGAGCATGCGGTCAAGCTGCTCGGCGGGCCGGGCAAGGCAGCGGGCAACGTCGTCGAAATCTGGGGCGGCATGGGCACCCAGCCGGCGCACGACCGGCACGACGGCTTCCATGCCCACACCGACAAGGAGCAGGGCATCAAATATCTGCTCAACAACCAGTCGGGCGACTGGAAGCAGGACAAAGCCTACAACATCATGACGACCGCGCTTCGCAACAACGAGAAGATCGACCTCGTCTACGGCCACAACGATCCGATGGCATATGGTGCCTACCTCGCCGCCAAGGACGCCGGCCGCGACAAGGACATCAAGTTCATCATCGGCATCGACGGACTGCCGGACGAAGGCGTCACCTGGGTGTCCAAGGGGCAGCTCACCGCGACGTTCCTCTATGCGACGCCCGGTGCCGAAGGCCTGCGGCAGGCGGTCAAGCTGCTCAAGGGCGAAAAGCTGGAGCCTGTCATCACGTTGCCGACAATGCTGATCACCAAGGAGAATGCCCCGGAGATCCTGAAGAAGAACGGGCTGCTCTGACCGGCTTGCGGCCCTGGGCACACCAACGGAGTCCGGTTCAAGCCGACTTGAGCCGGACTGCGGACTTTGACGTCGATATGGACGGCGGCGCCGCGACGTTGGATAGTCGTCAGCCTTAAGAAACTGACCTGCGTCCCGGGAGGCGTTGCATGCTGAAATCGATCGACCCGCTTCTGAATGCCGATGTTCTTTACGCGCTGCGGTCCATGGGCCACGGCGATGATCTCGTGCTGTGCGACACCAATTTTCCGGCCGACGCGGTCGCGCGCCAGACCGTGCTGGGCAAGCTCATCCGCATCGACAACGTCACCTCTGCGCGCGCCGCGCGTGCGATCCTCTCGGTGCTGCCGCTCGACAGTTTTGTCGACAAACCCGCATCGCGCATGGAGATCGTCGGCCAGCCCAACGAGATCCCACCCGTGCAGCGCGAAGTACAGGCTGAAATCGACGCGGCGGAGGGAAAATCCTCTCCCATGGGCTCGATCGAGCGCTTCGCCTTCTACGAGCTCGCCAAGAAATCCTATTGCGTGATCCAGACCGGAGACCGGCGCTTCTATGGCTGCTTCATCTTCAAGAAAGGTGTCATCCCGCCCGAAGCCAGTTGAGGTGTGCACCTCAATCAGTATCGACGAGGGCCGCATGAGAGCCCGGGCACAACTATGACATCCAAATGATGTCGCGCGCGGACATCCATCTTGCAGCGCGGCATCGCAAAACGTCTCTTCGTCATCTCTTCGCGATGGCAGACGGCTTCAACTCGGCGTGCTTTCGTTGACATTGATGAGCGCCGTTGCATACTCGAAAGCGGCCTCAGTCACCCATCACGACGACACCGAAGCTCACGAGCGTCACGTCCTCGATGTGCTTCGGCTACTCAGACTTCACATCAAGAAAGTCAGCAAGGGAGGGTATCGCGGTGAAACAGCAGGATTACGATCGGCTTTCCGCCATGCGGCCGAACCGGCGCACGGTGCTGAAAGGCGCGGCAAGCGCCGCGGCGTTGGGCACCAGCGGCGCGCTCGGCACGTTCTCGGAGATTGCGCTCGCACAAAACAATCTGCGCGCGCAGATCGCGCAAATTCCCGGTGTCGGCAAGGGCGCACCGACCGATGCCGACTGGCAGAAGGTCGGCGAGCTCTGCCTCGGACCGACCAAGGCAAGCATCAAGGAAGGCGAGTTCAAGGGTGTCGAGCTCTCCTTCATGGGGCTCAACAATCAGAACCTGCACAATCTCCTGTTCCGCGGCTTCCTGAAACCCTGGGAGGCCTATACAGGCGCGAAAATCTCCTGGATCGATCTCGCCCAAGCCGACTACAACCCGCGGCTCCAGCAGGCGATCGCGACCGGCACGGTCGACTTCGACATCCTCGAGATGGGCGCGCCGTTCGAAGGCGACGTCTGCGGCAAGGGGCTCGCCTCGGAGATGCCCGACTGGGTCAAGAAGCAGATCGATATCGACGACTATGTCGACTATCTGAAGCCGCCGGTCGGAACCTGGAACGGCAAGACCTACCGCATCACGATCGACGGCGATTGCCACAACTTCAACTACCGCACTGACGTCTTCTCCGATCCGGCTCTCGCCAAAGCGTGGAAGGATGCCGGCAACACCGGAGAATGGGGCGTGCCGAAAACCTGGCAGCAGGTCCAGGCCGTGACGAAATTCCTCAAGGGAAAGAAGTTCAAGAACCAGAACGTATACGGCTATCTCGATGCGCCAAAGCCCTGGGGCGGATTCGGCTTCTATTTCCTCGGCAGCCGCGCCACGGCTTACGCCAAACATCCCGACGACAAGGCCTGGCTGTTCGACATCGACACGATGAAGCCGCGCATCAACAATCCGGCCTGGGTGCGCGCCATCCAGGACGTGATCGACGCGCTGCCGTCCGAGCCGGCCGACCAGCTCAACGCCGATCCCAACACCACCGGCTTCCAGCAATTTTTGGCCGGTATCGGTTCGATGATCCCATGGTGGGGCGACATCGGCCAGGTGGCGAAGGCGAGCGACACCTCTGTCATCGGCGATATCGTCGGCTTCGACATCCTCCCCGGCTCGGACGATGTCTACAATTCCAAGACCGGGCAATGGGACAAGCTCGCGAGCGGTCCGAACCATGCACCGAACTGCGCCTATCTCGGTTGGGGCATCTACGTGATGGCGCGTGTCAATGGCGACGAGAAGAAGCACAAGGCCGCCTGGAGCGCAGCCGCCCATCTCGGCGGCAAGGACCTGTCGTTCTGGACGGTGCTATATCCGTCGGGCTTCCAGGCTCACCGCACCAGCCACTTCCAGTACGATGAGTGGGTGGCTGCGGGCTATGACAGGAAGTACATCACGTCCTATCTGAACTCGCAGCTCGGTTCCTATAACCACCCCAACCGGGCGGTTGAACCGCGCATCCCCGGCATCTTCCAGTACTACAGCATCGCCGAAGACGAGCTGACGAAGATCTTCGCCGGCAAGGTCGACGCGCAGACCGGGGCGAACAACATCGCGGCGGCTTGGGAGAAGCTGACCGACCAGATCGGCCGCGAACGGCAGATCGCGCTCTATAAGGCCTCGCTCGGCGTGTAGCGCGCTTACGCGAGATCATCTAGCTTCGGCTGGCGTCCCCGGGCGCCAGCCGAAAACTTGCCCGGCAACAGAACCGGCCCTGAATGCGACTCATCTCGATGCAGAATTCCGTACCCGTGAGCGCCGATGCGCACCACCAGCCGGCGACGAAGCGCGCTCCCGGCAGCAGGAAGGCCGCCGGCCGCTCGCTCGTTCTGCTGGCGTCGATCGGCTTCCTGCTTGTCCTCCTCATTCAGGTCTTACACACGACCGGCGCGATGACCGCCGGATTTTCCGATTGGCGGCCGATCCTCATCGCCTATCTCGTCTGGGCCGTCGCATTTGGCGTCGGACAGGTCTTGATCCGCGGCGAGCGCGGCCAGCGCGCACTATTCCTGCTGCCAGCAGTATTCTTCACCGTCGCGGTCGTGATCTTTCCGACGATCTTCGGGATCTACATCGCCTCGCTCGACTGGAATCTCAGCTCGATCGAGGGCCCGCGCTTTTCCGGCTTCGACAATCTGAAGGGAATGCTGAACGACACCTATTACTGGAATGCACTCGGCAACATGGTCTTTTACACCGTCGCGGTGCTCGGCGAATACGCGATCGCATTCGGGCTTGCGCTGCTGCTCAGCGCCGAGATTCGCGCGCGAAAATTCTTCCGCGTCGTCTTCCTGCTGCCGATGATGCTGAGCCCCGTGGCCGTGAGCTGGATGATCGGAAAGTCGCTGCTGGAATATCGCTTCGGCCCGGCGGCAACGCTGGCGCGCTATCTTGGCTGGGACAATCCGGCATTCTTCGCCTCGCCATGGATGGCACGCTTCAGCATCCAGGCGATGGACGCCTGGGTCTCGATCCCTTTCATCATGATCATCCTGCTCGCAGGCCTGCAAGCGATGCCGAAGGAAGTGCAGGAAGCCGCCAAGGTCGACGGCGCGAATGGCTGGCAGTCGTTCTGGCACGTCACCTTCCCGATCATGCTGCCTGTCAGCATCACGGTCCTGATCATCCGAATCATCTTCAAGCTGAAGCTCGCCGACATCGTGATCAACGTGACGGCCGGCGGTCCCGGCGGCGCGACCGACACGGTCTCGAGCTTCATCTACCGCGTCTATCGCGACCGTTCGAACGTCGGATACGGCACGGCGCTCGCCATGGTCTATCTGCTGCTGATCATCGTGCTGCTTACACTGATGTTGCGCCTGTCGAAGCGCTGGACCCAGAAGGTCGTCTAGGTCGGAAAAGGAGTTTGAGCTTTTGGCTATCTCGACCGTGGCATCGAACCCGATCCGAAAGCGTCCGGCAGCGCCGCGTGCAAGACGGATGCTGGGCCGCGCGCTGATCTATGCCGCATTGCTGCTCTGGACCTTCATCTGCCTGTTTCCGATCTACTGGACCGTGACGACCTCGTTCAAATCGGCGGTCGATGTGACACAGGCGCATCTGATCCCCTGGGTCGACTTCCAGCCGGACTGGAAAGGCTGGCGCTCGCTCGGCCTGTCGCCCGATACGCTGTTCGGTACCTCGACCGCGCGTTCCGAATTCATGAGCCGCTTCGTCAACAGCGTCATCACTTCGGTCGGCGCATCGCTGCTCGCGCTCATCCTCGGATCGCTCGCCGCCTATGGCCTGAGCCGCTTTCGCTACAAGTTCGCCTGGATGCGCAATGACGACATCCTGTTCTTCTTCATGTCGCAGCTGATCCTGCCGCCGGTCGTGCTCGCGCTGCCTTTCCTCGTGCTCTACAAGGCCCTGGCGCTGCTCGACACCACGTTCGGCCTGATCCTGCTCTACACGCTGACCGTACTGCCGATCGTCATCTGGATCATGCGCGACCAGTTCAACGCGATTCCGATCGAACTCGATGAGGCGGCCTTCGTCGACGGCCTGTCGACCTGGGGCGCGTTCCTGCGCATCATCCTGCCACTCGCGATACCCGGCATGGTCGCCGCGTTCATCCTCTCGCTGGTGCTGTGCTGGAACGAATATTTCTTTGCCGCCCTCCTCACCAGCACCGACGCAAAGACGCTGCCGGTGATGGTTGCGAGCCAGACCGGCTCACAAGGCATCAATTGGTGGTCGATGGCGGCGCTGTCGACGGCGGCGATCGCGCCGCTTGTCGTGGTCGGCATCTTCCTTGAGCGCTACATCGTCAGCGGCCTGACGACGGGCGCCGGAAAATAGCGGCGATCAACGCGCTTACACAGGCACGGGTGCATCCGCATCGAGCAGGCGCGCAGCCTTCAGATCGGCCCAGAGTGCGCTCGGCACCATGGTCGTGAGCGTTGCCACGTTGCGCTCGACCTCCTCCGGACCATGCGCTCCCAGTACCACGCTCGCCACCGCCGGATGGCCGAGCGCGAAGTGGACTGCAGCCGTCGGCAGCGCCACGCGATGGGCCTCGCAGACGCGCTGGATCTCGGCGACCTTCGCGAGGATCTCCGGCGGCGCGTCCTGATAGTTGTACTTGGCGCCCTTGACCGCGCCGGTGGCGAGAATGCCCGAATTGAAGACGCCGCCGAGCAGCACGGCAATTCCCTGGTCAAGCGCAAGCGGCAAGAATTCCTTCAACGCCGGCTGCTCGAGCAGCGAATAGCGCCCGGCCAGCAGCATCACGTCGAACGTGCCGGCTTTGGCAAAGCGCACGCACATGTCGGCTTCGTTCACGCCGATCCCGATGCCTGCGACCACGCCCTCCGAGCGGAGCTTGTCGAGCGCCACATAGGCGCCGGACATTGCTTCGCGGAACCGGTCCTCGATCGCTGCAGCGCCATGCGTCCAGACGTCGACGTCATGGATCAGCAGCAGATCGATCCGGTCGGTGCCGAGTCGCAGCAACGACTGCTCCACCGAGCGCATCGTGCCGTCATAGGAGTAGTCGACCACGACGTTGTGCGGCTGACCGCCGACAAAGCCCGACCGATTCTCCGGCCGGTGGAACGCGTCCATCCAGCGTCCGACCTTGGTACAGAGAACGACGTCCTCGCGGGCCACGCGCCGCAGCGCAGTACCGCAGCGGTGTTCCGACAGGCCGTAGCCATAGAGCGGGGAAGTGTCGAGCAGATTGACGCCAAGCTCGAACGCCCGTTCCGCGGCGGCGATCGCCGTGCGGTCGTCAAGCCTTAGGAAAAGGTCTCCGAGCGGCGCGGTCCCGAAACCAAGGATTGAGGCCTGGAGCCCGGTCCGGCCAAGGGTGCGGCGTGGCAGTTTTGATTGTGAAGCCATGATGAACCTTGCTCTTTCCTGCGCGGCTTGCCCGCCGGTCTCGTATTCGATCGCGCGCAGGGTATTTTGTTGCTACCGCGTGTCAATGCGCACTGGCGCCGGTCACACGATCGCGCGAGCAATTGTATCGAAACTGTGGCGACGCTCTCGCGCGACGGAAGAATCCATCTTGCATCGCACGCGCGTCTCGCTACGCCTAAAAATCGAACGCGGCTCTCGCAACCGCAGACGGACGGGACTAACCTTGAGGTTGCTCGGCCGGGATCAACCGGCCGGCGAACCCCACCGGGAGGAAGCGATGACACGCCAACAGAATAATTCTGAGCAGCGCGATCCGGAAACCACGCTTTCACGACGATCAATCGTCCAAAGTCTTGCGATCGCTGCAGGCGCCACGATGACGGGCGCCGGCGCGGCACTGGCGCAGAACGCGCCGGCGGCACCGCCGACGACGATCACCAATCCGCCCCGTGACTTCAGCCCGCGTGGTGCGCCGACCACCTATTTCTGGGACCCCGACATCATCGCGGTCGACCCGTCCTTCAATGACCTCGCGCAACCGAACACGGCGATCAAGCGGCTTCATACCGGGCTGCTCTGGGCCGAAGGGCCGGCATGGAGCTCGCAAGGCCGCTACCTCGTGTGGAGTGACATTCCCAACAACCGGCAGATGCGCTGGAGCGAGGACGATGGTCATGTCAGCGTGTTCCGCATGCCATCCAACTACAGCAACGGCAACTCCTTCGATTTCCAGGGGCGGCAGCTCTCCTGCGAGCATCTCACGCGCCGCGTCACGCGCTACGAGCACGACGGCACCGCCACGGTGCTCGCCGACTCCTATCAGGGCAAGAAGCTGAACTCGCCGAATGACGTCGTGGCGCATCCCGACGGCAGTTACTGGTTCACCGACCCACCCTATGGCGGCCAGCTCTACGAGGGCGAGCCGGATGCTCCGGGCGGCCCGAGCAACGCCGGCGGCAAGCTCAATCCGCGGATCGGCCAACCGGCCGGCTTCGCGCCGGGCAAGCGCGAGCTGCCGACCAATTGCTATCGTATCGATCCCACTGGCCGGATCGACCTGGTGGTCAGCGAGGATCAGGTGCCCGATCCCAACGGTCTCTGCTTCTCGCCCGACTTCAAGAAGCTCTACGTCGTCTCGACCGGCAAAGGTCCCGGCGACACCGGTGCAGGCGGCAAGGGCGACGTGCACGTCTTCGATGTCGGCAGCGACAACAAGCTCTCCAATCAGAAGCTGTTCAGCGACTTTACGATCGACGGCGTGAAGTGCGGGCCGGACGGCGTGCGCTGCGACGTCAACGGCAATGTCTGGGCCTCAAGCAACGCCGGCCGCGCCGTCGGTTATAACGGCGTGACAGTGTGGTCACCGGAAGGCAAGCTGCTTGGCCGCATTCGCCTACCCGAGGTGTGCGGCAACGTCTGCTTCGGAGGTCCCAAGCGCAACCGCCTGTTCATGGCCGCGAGCCAGTCGCTCTACGCCGTGTACACAGCGACGCAAGGCGCCGGGCCGGGTTGAAGCAGCGCGAGCCGGATCACGACGAGGCGCCGGCGTGCCCCGCCGGCGCCGAATTGTTTTGATAGCCGATGCGCGAGGAGATCATCGAGGAGACACCATGCGCGTTGTCATCTGCGGCGGCGGTGTGATTGGCGCCTGCACTGCTTATTTCCTCAGCCGCCGCGGCGTCGATGTCGTCGTCGTCGAACGGACCGAAGTTGCCGCCGCGGCATCCGGCAAGGCCGGAGGATTCCTCGCGCTCGACTGGTGCGCGGGAACGCCGCTCGATGCGCTGGCGCGGCGAAGCTTTGCGCTTCATGCGCAACTGCCGCACGAGGTCACAGGCGATTGGGACTACCGCCGCATGACCGCCTATGGCGGCTTCGTTGCCGGCGATGACGCACAGCGTGACGCACCATCCGCGCTCGGCTGGCTGTCCGACGGCGTCGTTATCGCGCACCGGCTCGGCACGACGGATACGACGGCCATCGTCCATCCGCGCAAATTCGCCTCGGCGATGATGAACGCGGCGCGCGCGCAGGGCGCCGAGCTGCGCCGGGGACGCGTCACGAACATCGCGCGCGATGCAGACGGAACGACCGTTAAGGGCGTTGAGATCGAGGGCGACGTCATCGAGGCGGACGGCGTTGTCGTCGCCATGGGACCATGGTCGCTGCTGGCGACCCAGTGGATGCGGCTGCCTGCCGTGTACGGCCAGCGAAGTCCGAGCATCGTGTACGACACAGGCACGCACGTTCCGGCGGAGGCGCTGTTCCTGGAGTATGAAGAGAGCGGCAGTGCGATTTCGATCGAGGTCTTTCCGCGCGCGGACGGCAGCACGCTGATCACGGCGTTCTCGGACGTCGCGCCGCTACCGGTGGATCCCGCGGCCGTAACGCCGGATCAGGACGTTATCGATCGCCTGCAAGCGATCGCTGAAAGGCTGTCGCCGCTGTTTCACAGTGAGAGGATCATTGCCCGGCAGGCCTGCTTCCGTCCGGTCACGCAGGACGGCCTGCCGCTGATCGGCCGCGTGCCGAACAGCGAGCGGCTCTACGTTGCAACCGGACACAATGTCTGGGGCATCCTCAATGCGCCCGCAACCGGCGAAGCGATGGCAGAATTGATCACCGAGGGCGCAACACGCAAGGTCGATTTGACGTCGTTCGATCCCGCCCGGCTTCGGCCGCTCGATCCGTCGCTGCTACAAGCGCGATGATCACGCCGGCGTCGCCGCACGGCCGGCGAACACGGCCTCCGCCTCATCTCGCAGCCGGTCCGGTGTCTCCAGATAGCGCGGAGAATAATGAAACGTTGTCATCCGCTTCACGCCCGCTTCCCGCGCAAGATGTCCGGCTTGCGCCGCGGTCAGGTGACGACGCTCGGATGCCAGTTGTGCATCGTCACCTGCGAAGGCGGCCTCAATGAACAGGTGATCGGCGCCGCGCGCGAGCGCGACGATCTTTTCGGCGTTGGCCGGAGTGAAGGCGGCATCGGTCACGTAGGTGACGCGCTGCCCGGGCGCGATCTTGAGCGCGTGCCTGGTCAGCTCGCCAAGCCGGATTGTCCGGCCACCGTCAACTTCAATCGGCGTGTTCTCATCGGCGCCCATCCGCACCGCGCTCTTCGCCGCATTGAGCCACGGACCCACCTGAAGGCCGAGTCCGGCGAGCCCGGCTGTCCAGACGTTGACGCGCTGGGTTTCCTGCAACGCAAAGCCAAGACAGGGAATTCCGTGATCGAGGGTTGCAGCCTCGATCCGCAGATCGCCATCTGCAAACACCAGCCCTGGTGCAACGAATGGCTCTTCGATCGGCGAACCATGAAACTGCCGCCTCGCCGAGAAGCCGGTCCAGTCGCCGAGCCGGCCATCACAGAATTCAGCGGCGGCGATCTCGAAATCCGGCGACTCCTCGTTCAGCAGATTCCAGCTGTACGACGCCAGCTTGCCGGCGATGCCCGCGGTGAGACCGGGCGGCCCGATCACGCGCAAACGGCCCGCCTGATGATGCCTGATCCGCAGCAATTGATCGAATCCGGCAAAGTGATCCATGTGACGATGACTGACGAAGACGTTGCTGACGCGCAGCAATTCCCGATTGGCCAGGGAAGATAGATCACCAAGGTCGAACAACATGGCGCGCCGCCCGAACCTGAAATCGACCAGCAGTCCGGGGTCGGCGAACGGCTCGTTGACAAGGCGGCACTGAACGAGTTGAGCCATCAATAGGACCTTCCTGGGCCGCGTAACGTTATCCCGGCTATGCCGGCCGGGCGACCGCCTTCGTATCTCGCGCTTGAGGCGGGCGTCGATCGGTGTGTGCTCGCGTCACGAGCACCCTGCAATCCGCGGCGGGCGCGAACGCATGCCCGCCAGCGAATTCTGCATGCCTGCAGCGAACCCTGCTGCCCTCTGTTTGCGCAGCGCTAGACTTTAGTCCGGCTCTCACAATCCTGAATGCAGTTTCGCTTGCCGAGATTGTCGTCACCGTTATAGTCGCGCCCAATAGCTCAAAAGAGGCTTGTTTAAGAGGAGAGAAACAGAATGAAAAGCATACTCCCTGGTGCATTGCGGATATTCCTCGGTGCGGCAGCGTTCGGCGCGCTGATGACCGGATCAGGCGCGGCACTTGCAGCAGATCCCATCAAGATCGGCGTGATCGCGGAGGCGCAGGCGATCGCCGGCGCATCGATCCCGCAGGCCGCTCAGTTCGCCGCCGACGAGATCAACGCCAAGGGCGGCGTCGATGGTCGGAAGATCGAGATCATCTCTTACGACAATCACTCCTCCTCGGCTGATTCAGTGCGTGCATTCCAGCGCGCCGTCAACGAAGACAAGGTCAACGCCGTCATCGCAAGCTATATCAGCGAAGTGGTGCTGGCGCTGGAGCCCTGGGCTTCGCGCCTGAAGACGCCGTTCGTCACGCCGGGTGCCGCCTCCAACGAGATCAGCAAGAGCGTTCACGCCGACTACGAGAAGAACAAGTACACCTTCCACGGCTACCTGACCTCCGCCGCGCTGGCGCTCTCTGTCTGCGATGCCGCCAAGGACCTGTTAGTCGACAAGATGCACATGAAGTCGGCTGTCATCATGAGTGAGGATGCCGCCTGGACCAAGCCGCTCGACGTCGGCTACGAGGAGTGCCTGCCGAAGATCGGGCTGAAAGTGCTCGACCACATCCGCTTCTCACCCGATACCACCGACTTCACGCCGATCTTCAACAAGATCGAGGGCGCAAGGCCCGACGTGATCATCACCGGCATCTCGCATGTCGGCGTGCAGCCGACTGTGCAGTGGAAGAACCAGCAGGTGCCGATTCCGATGTTCGGCATCTCCTCGCAGGCGACCAACGAGACATTCGGCAAGGACACCAACCAGGCGGCCGAGGGCGTGCTCTACCAGGGCGTCTCCGGCCCCGGTGTCGCAGTGACACCGAAGTCGGTGCCGTTCGCGGAGGGTTTCCGGAAGAAGTACGGCAATTATCCGTCCTATGCCGGCTACACCGCCTATGACGAGGTCTACTACATCGCCGACGCCGTGAAGCGGGCGGGCTCGACCGATGCCGACAAGCTGGTCGAGGCGCTGGAGAAGACTGATTGGGAAGGCACAATCGGCCGTGTCCAGTTCTACGGCAAGGACGATCCGTTCACCCATTCCATCAAATACGGCAAGGGTCTGATCACCGGACTGATGTTGCAATGGCAGGACGGCAAACAGATCGCGGTCTGGCCCAAGGACGTCGCCAAGACCGATGTCAAGTTCCCGAGCTTCATCAAGCTCACAACCAACTAGTCGGAACTGCTCCCGGGCCATCTCCCGGGAGCTTTCACATCTGGCGGACGCAGCACCTTTTCTCCAAAGAGGCAGCGAGACCGCCTCTCATAGACCAGATTGCCAGTCATAGATGCGAGCATTCCAGATATTGATCGATGGCTTTGCCATCAGCGCCCTCTACGCTCTCGGTGCGACCGGATTCACGCTGATCTTCGGCGTCTCCGGCGTGCTCAACCTCTCCCACGGAGCCATCATGGTGGCGGCGGCGGTGGCGGCCTGGGCGGCCGCCAGCATCCTGCATGTCGATACCTATTCCGGCGCGCTGATCGGAGTGGCCGTCGCCCTCGTCACCGCCTTTGCCACCTACTTCGCGGTGGTGAAGCCGATCCAGGATTCCCGGCGCATCCCCAACGAGGAGAAGGAGATTTTCGTCCTCACGGGCACGCTGCTCTGGGGCATCATGATCCAGGAGCTCATCGCCTATTTCTTCACGAACAACGCCAAGACCGTGCTGCCGATCGTCGAGGGCGTCGTCGACATTCTCGGCGTGCGCACGCCGCGCAACGAGATCTTCACCGCGGTGGTGTGCTGCCTCGTCATCGCGCTCCTGTGGCTGCTGGTGAACCGCACCCGCACCGGCAAGGCGGTGCTGGCGGCATCGATGAATCCGCGCGGCGTCACCCTGCTCGGCCTCGAGCTCACCAACATCTACATCGTGGTCTGGGCGATCTACGGCGTGCTCGCCGGTATCGCGGGCGTATTGCTTGGGATGTTCCTCGGCGTCAGCTCCTACAGCGTGGGGCCGCTGACGGCGAGCGCGTTCTCGATCGTCGTGCTCGGCGGCCTCGGCAGCGTCTCCGGCTCGCTGATCGCGGCCTTCGTGGTCGGCTATCTCGAAACCATCACAGCCTATCTGATCTCGCCCGCCTATCGCACCATTCCGGCGCTGCTGCTCCTGGTGGTCGTCATGTACATCCGGCCCCAGGGCCTTCTGGGGAGGCGCTGAGATGTCCGGATTCTTCACCTCACGGCTGTTCTTCGTCTCGCTCGCGCTCGTCCTGATCGCGGCGACCCTGCCGCTCTACGTCTCCGGCTATGTCCTCGGCCTGCTCACCGTCGCCTTTTATTTCGGCGTCTTCGCCATGGCCTGGGACCTCCTGTTCGGCTTCGCGGGCGAGGTCAACTTCGGCCCGACCTTCCTGATCGGCGTCGGCGCCTATACGGCCGGCATTCTCAACAACCAGTTCAGCTGGTCGGTCTATCTCTGCATCGTGCTCGGCGCGCTTGCCTCCGTGGTCGCCGGCCTCGTGCTGGCGCTGCCGGCACTCAGGGTGCGGGGGCCGTATTTCGGCCTGACGACGCTGGTTGCGGTTTTGATGCTGCAAAACTTCATTGTGGTGTTTGCCGATCTCACCGGCGGTGAGATCGGGCTGACCATTCCCGACGTTATCACCATCAACGCCGGCGCCAACTACTGGATCGCGCTCGGCTTCATGACGATCTCGGCGGCCATCCTCTACGGCCTGTCGCAATCGCCGATCGGCCTCGTGCTGCAAGCAAGTGGTCAGGACCCGGTGCAGGCCGGGGCGCTCGGCTTCAACATCGTCAAGCACAAGCTCGCCGCGTTCGTTGTCAGCGCGTTTTTCTCGGGACTGTCAGGCGCGCTGCTGGTGTTCTATTTCGGCACCGCCTCGGTCGGCACCGTTGTCGACGTTGCGGTCGGCGTCAACGTCATCGTCTCGGCCGTGCTCGGCGGCCGGCGTACCGTGCTCGGCGCAGCGCTGGGCGCGATCTTCCTGATCGTCGCCGGCGAGTTCCTGCGACCGACCGGCGAGCTTGCGACCTTCATCGTCTCGGCGGTTGCGCTGCTTGTGGTCCTTTTCTTCCCCGGCGGTTTCCTCGGAGCGGCCCTGTCACGCGAGGCGCGTTCATGATGGATCAAACCGTCGCAACCACCTCCGTTCTCACGGTTCGCGGCCTGACCAAGAGGTTCGGCGGCCTGACGGCCGTGAAAAATCTCAGCTTCGATCTGCGTGGCGGCGAGATTTTTGGCCTGATCGGGCCGAACGGTTCGGGCAAGTCCACCGCGATGAAGAGCGTGATGGGCATCGAGCGCCCAAGCGCGGGCGAAGTGATCTTCGAAGGCGAGAACGTCGCGGGCCTTCCCGCGCACAAGATCGCGCGCAAGGGCTTTGGCATGGTGTTCCAGCACTCGCGGCCCCTGAACCGGCAGACCGTGCTGGAGAACATCATGGTCGCGCTGTTGCCGGACAGCCTGTTCATGCTGTTTCCGGACAAGGCGCTGGTCGACCGCGCCAAGTGGATCGCCGACCGCGTCGGACTTGGCGCCGTGATGAATCGCCGTCCGCCGACGCTGCCCTTTGCCGATCTGCGCCGGCTCGAGCTCGCCAAGGCGATCGCACGCGACCCGAAGGTGGTGCTGGTCGACGAGCCCTTCGCCGGCCTGACGCGGGCCGAGGTCGACGTCTTCTCCGACCTGATCCGCAGCTTTCGCGACGAGGGCCGCGCGGTGATGCTGGTCGACCACAACGTCAAGAGCGTCGCCGCGCTCGTCGACCGCGTGCTCGCGATGTATCTCGGCGAGGAAATCGTCACCGGCAAGGCCGACGAGGTGATGCGAAACGAAACCGTGCGGAGGGTCTATCTCGGCGGCGCGATCCAGACCCATGCTCGGCCTGAGACCAGCTTCAAGGACAAGGTGCCGCTGCTGCAGGTGGAGAATGTCAGCGTTTATTATGGCAAGGCGCAGGCGCTGGAGAACGTCTCGATCCATGTCCATGAAGGCGAGTTCGTCTCAGTCGTCGGCCTGAACGGTGCCGGCAAGACCACGCTGTTCAACACCATTTCCGGCTTCCTGCCCTATGACGGCGAGATTCTGCGCAGCGGCGAAAAGCTGCGCGGCACGAGCGCGGCGAAGATCGCGCGCAGCGGCCTCGTGCAATGCCCTGAGTCGCGCGAGCTGTTCGGTGAGATGACGGTGCGCGAAAACCTCGATCTCGGCGGCCAGCATTTGACCGACGAGGCACGCGCGGCGCAGCTCGCCTGGCTGTTCGAGCTGTTCCCGATCCTCAAGGAACGCCAGGGACAGCTCGCACAGACGCTCTCCGGCGGCGAGCAGCAGATGCTCGCGATCGGCCGCGCGCTGATGATGCAACCGCAAATCCTGATCCTGGACGAGCCGACGCTGGGGCTCGCGCCCGTCATCCTCGAGCAATTGTCCAAGGCGCTGGAGAAGCTGCGGCAGACGACGTCAATCACGGTACTGCTCGGCGAGCAGAACGTGACCTTCGCCCTTCCCCACGCCGACCGCGTGTATGTGCTCGAACATGCGCGGATCGTCTGGGAGGGCGACCCCGGGCGGTTCGCCGCGGAGGCCGGCGCCGGATATCTCTGACGATTGCCACAACGACAATAAAACGCAGCAAGGGAGACAAGCATGCCAGTATCGAAGTGCCTCACCAGCAACCTTCTTCTTGCCTCCGCGCTGGCGCTGTGCCTCGCGGCGCCCGCCTACGCGCAGTCCAGCGACCCCATCAAGATTGGCGTCATCGCCGAGGTGCAATCGATCGCGGGCGCCGCGACGCCGGGTGGTGCGCAGATCGCCGCCGACGAGATCAACGCCAAGGGCGGCGTGCTCGGCCGCAAGATCGAGATCGTCACCTATGACAACAAGAGCTCGTCGGCGGATTCGGTGCGTGCGTTCCAGCGTGCGGTGAGCGAAGACAAGGTTTCCGCGGTGATCGCGAGCTATATCAGCGAGGTCGTGCTGGCACTGGAGCCTTGGGCTGCGCGGCTGAAGATGCCGCTGATCACGCCGGGCGCGGCCTCGAACGAGATCACCAAGGCGATCCACAACGACTACGACAAGAACAAGTACACCTTCCACGGTTACCTGACGTCAGCCGCGCAGGCGCAGCTCGTCTGCGATGCCGCAAAGGAGCTGCTCGTTGATCAGCTCAAGTTCAAGACGGTCGCGATCATGAGCGAGGACGCGGCCTGGACCAAGCCGCTCGACGTCGGTTACGAAGCCTGTCTGCCCAAGGCCGGCCTGAAGGTCGTCGAGCATGTGCGCTTCTCGCCTGACACGACCGACTTCACGCCGATATTCAACAACATGGAGAGCAAGAAGCCGGACGTGATCGTGACCGGAATCTCCCATGTCGGCGTGCAGCCGACGGTGCAGTGGAAGAACCAGCAGGTGCCGATCCCGATGTTCGGCATCAGTGCGCAAGCCTTGAGCCCGACCTTCTGGAACGACACCAACGGCGCTGCCGACGGCGTGCCTTCGCTGGCGGTCGCAACACCCGACGTTGCGGTGACGCCCAAGACGAAACCGTTCGCAGCCGCCTTCAAGGCCAAGTTCGGCACGCCGCCGGCCTATACCGGCTATACCGCCTATGACGATGTCTACATCATCACGGATGCAATCAAGCGCGCGGGCTCGACCGATCCGGACAAGATGGTCACCGAGCTGGAGAAGACCGACTTCGAGGGCACGATCGGCCGCATCCAGTTCTATGGCAGGAACGACGAGTTCACCCACGGCATCAAGTCCGGTCCCGGCGCGGTGACCGGCCTGGTGTTTCAATGGCAGGACGGCAAGCAGATCACGGTCTGGCCGCAGAAGATCGCGGAAGGGAAGCTCAAGTTTCCCAATTTTGTGAAGCTGTCGCAGTAAAGGCTGTCCCCCTCAAACGCGTCATGCCCGGGCTCGTCCCGGGCATTTGCGTCCTTGTCTCGGTGCGTCCCTCCGATGAAGCGCCACTTGCAAATTTCGCAGGGTCGATCAGAGTGACCATCAACAGCACGCAGGCATCTCAGAACCTGCGGCTCATCGCGGAGGACCCATGCTCCCCTATGTCAGCCACGACCCGCGCTTCGAGCGACTCGTCATCGGTCATGTCAATATCGAGAAGCTTTTTACCGGCTGCCGCTGGGCCGAAGGCCCGGCCTATTTCCCGGCCGGCCGCTACCTCGTCTGGTCCGACATTCCCAACAACCGGATGATGCGGTTCGACGAGACCGATGCATCGGTGTCGGTATTCCGCTCGCCCAGCTTCAATTCCAACGGAAATACGACCGATCGCCAGGGACGGCTTGTCAGTTGCGAGCATTTCATGCGGCGCGTCACCCGCACCGAGCATGACGGCTCGATCATCGTGCTGGCCGACCAGTTCGAGGGCCGCCGGCTGAACTCGCCGAATGATGTCGTGGTCAAATCCGACGACTCGATCTGGTTCTCCGATCCGACCTACGGCATCGACAGCGACTATGAAGGGCAGCAAAGCCCGTCCGAGATCGGCGCCAGCAACGTCTACCGGATCGACGGCAGCAACGGCAAAATCACGCGCGTCATATCCGACCGGGTGCAACCCAACGGACTGGCCTTCTCGCCCGACGAGACGCTGCTTTATGTGGCCGACACCGGCGCCACGCACGTCCCCGGCCTGCCCGCAACGATCTGGTCCTACAAGGTGGAAGGACAGCGAACGACCGGAGACGCCGCTCTCTTTGCCACCTGCGCCGAGGGTCTCTACGACGGCTTCCGCTGCGACATCCATGGCAACATCTGGACGTCGGCAGGTCGCAGTGTGTTCTGCTACGCGCCTGATGGCACTCATATCGGCACGGTTCCGGTTGGAGAGATCGTCGCCAATGTCTGCTTCGGCGGCCCCCGCCGCAACCGGCTCTACATCTGCGGCCAGACCTCGCTGTACTCGATCTATCTCAACACGCGCGCGGCGGTGTAGGGAGCGCCACGAGCACGCACGGCCGCACGACAAACAAGAATGTCGAGAACAACCCCATGCAAAGTAGCCTTTGGCGAGGGGCATCAGCTAAAGCGATGCGTCAGCTCGTGACGCGTTCGCCGCGCCCATAGACCAGCAGCATGAAGATGATGACGAGGCCGTAGATCACCTGCCGGCCAGCTTCGGGCATGTCCATGATCGAGAGTACGCTGTTGAGCAGCACGATCAGAACGACGCCGATCAGCGTGCCGAGATATCGGCCGCGACCGCCCAAAATGTTGGTGCCGCCGATCACCACCGCCGCGATCGACGGCAGCAGATAGGCATCGCCCATGCCCTGATAGGCCTTTGTGGAATAGCCGGCGAGCAGGACGCCGGCGAGTGCAGCCGCAGCGCCGCAGATGACGAAGCAGATCACGGTAATGCAGCGGGTGTCGACGCCGGCGAGATACGCTGCAGCCTCCTTGTTGCCGATGGCATAGATGTAACGGCCGAGCGCGGTCCGCAGGAGCATGACGGCGACCAGCACGGACACCGCGGCCCAGACGAACAACGCATTGGGAATGCCGAGCGTACGGTCGGCGGCGAGCGTCCGCATCAAATCGGTGGCGGCCGTCTGCGGCGCGTAGCCGCCGGTATGGGCAACCATCAGACCGCGCATTACCGCGTTGACGCCGAGGGTGAAGATCATCGAGGGCACGCGCAAATACGCGACGCCGATGCCGTTGACGAGCCCAACGAGTAGACCGATCCCGAGCCCGACCGGAATGGCGAGCGGGCCACCGATCGACGTCGCCATCATGGCGGCGGCAGCCAGCGTCCACGGCACCGACAGGTCGATCTGGGCAATCAGGATCACGATCATCATGCCGGCCGCGACGATGCCGAGGAAGGCGCCGATCTGGAGCTGCTGCAACAGGTATGTCGGCGACAGCAGCGGCGCGCTGCCGAAACGGGCGAACGTATAGACGGTGCCCGCCACCAGGATCACCAGGATGAACAGCGCCGCAATCAGGATCGGGCGGTCGTCGCGCGAGAGGCTGAGAGAGGCCGACGTCATCGAAAGAGCTCCAGCGTGTTCTTGACGCGCAAGACGCCGAGCGCGCCGATGCTGACCGCCGCCAGCAGGATCAGGCCCTCGAACAGCGGTTGCAGCAGGGGCGCAATGTCGAAGATGCGGAAGAAGAAGGAGATCACGCGCAGGACCATGGCCCCGAAGATCGAGCCGATCGCGCTGCCGGTACCACCGAGCAGCGACGTGCCGCCGATCACGACGGAGGCGATGGAGTTGAGCGTATAGGCGCCGGCCTGCGGAATGTCGGCATTGCCCGAGGAGGTCTGGATGGCCAGGAAAAGACCCCCGCAGCCGGCGAAGAAGCCGGCGAGCGTGAAAGCCGCGATCTTGGCGCGGTCGATCGGCAGTCCCGACATATAGGCGGCGCCTTCGGCCGAGCCGACCGCATAGACGGCGCGGCCGAGCACGGAGCGGCGGAACGGCACCCAGACGAGGAGAGCGATCAGGACCAGCAGCACGAAGGGCACGGGGATCCATGCCATTGGCGCAAACCAGCCTGCCGCACCGTCGTCGAAAATGTGCACTGTCGCAGCGAAATCGCCGAGCGAATTGGTCAGCGCCCAGTTGAGATCCTCATCGATCTTGCCGCCCGGCGTCGGCCGCAGGAACAGCGCGATACCGATATAGACCGCGCCGGTCGCGAGCGTCGCAATGATCGGCTGGATGCGTCCATAGACGACGACGCAGCCGTTGACGAAGCCGGCCAGTGCACCGATGGCCAGGCACACGACGATTCCGAGCAGGATGCCGCTGATGCCGCCGGGAAAGGTACCCAGAGAAAGATGCAGGCCGAAGATATCGAGATGCAGCGGAGCGCCTCCCGGCGTGCCCGTAAGCAGATAGCTCGCAAAGCACCCCACCATGGTCATGACGGCGCCGACCGAGAGATCGAGGCCCGACGCCAGCACGGGGACGGTCTGGGCCATGGCCAGCATGGCAAGCGCAAAGATCTCGTCGCTGTTCTGCACCAGAACCGCTGAGGAGAAGCCCTTGGGATGCGCGAGGTTGTAGAGCACATAAAGGACGCAGAACAACAGGACGGCGGTGACGATGCCGACGTTCTGGCGGACGCGAATGGCCACATCGTCAAGCATGGACGGCTCCGGTGCCAGCCGGCGCTGCGGCATCGATGTTCAGCGCGCTTGCGATGATATTGGTCTCGGTGAGTTCATCGCCCTCGAGCTCGCGCACGATACGGCCGTCATACATGATCGCCACCCTGTCGCAACAGCCGATCAGCTCGTCATAGTCGGTCGAGTAGAACAGAATGGCGGCGCCCTGGTCGGCAAGCTCGCGCATCAGCCGGTAGAGCTCCTGCTTGGTGCCGACGTCGATGCCGCGCGTGGGATCGTTGAGCAGGATGATGCGCGGCTCGGTCATCAACCATTTGGCGAGCACCACCTTCTGCTGGTTGCCGCCCGACAGCGTCGAGACCGCGTCGCCGGGCGCGCCGATCTTGATCTGGAGCCGCGCAATGGCACGCTTGACCGCTTCGCTCTCCTTGGCCCGATCGACCAGAGGTCCGGTCGAGATTGCGGCGAGCGAGGCGACAACCAGATTGTCTGATATCGACATCGGCAGCATCAGGCCTTCCGTCTTGCGATCCTCGGGTACCAGCGCAATGCCCGCCGATTTCGCGGCTGCCGGAGAGCCCGGCCGTACCTCGCGGTCTTCGACCGTGACCCGCCCGGAAATACCGCGCAGCACGCCAAAAAGCGCGAGGAGGAGGGATTTCTGGCCCTGGCCGTCGAGGCCGCCGAGGCCGACGATCTCGCCGGCGCCGACACGGAGCGAGATGCGGTCGAGACGACCTTCCCACGACAGGTTGTCGAGCGCCAACATCGGTTTCACCGAGCTGCGGGCCGGTTTGGGAGGGTATTGAGCCGCGATGTCGCGACCGATCATGAGCTGAACGATCTCCGCGGTCGAGCGCCTGCCCTTGTCGAAGGTTTCGATGTGGCGCCCGTTGCGAAACACGGAAGCACGGTCGGCGAGCGCCTCGACCTCGTGCATGCGGTGCGAGATATAGAGAATGGCAACGCCCTCGGACTTGAGCCGCGCCAGCATCGCATAGACCTTCTCCACGTCGGCGCTGGTGAGAGCCGAGGTCGCCTCGTCCAGGATCAAAAGCTGCGGCTTCTTGCCGAGCGCCTTGGCGATCTCGACGATCTGGCGGCGCGACAGCGGCAAGTCGCGGACGCGCATCAGCGGGTTGACGTCCTCGCACCCGATCTCGGCCAGCAGCGCCTCGGCGCGGCGGCGCTGGGCCCGCGCGTCGATCAGGCCGAACCGGCGCGGCGGCGAAGCGATCGAGATGTTGTCCGCGACCGAAAGGTCGGGCATCAGCGACAGTTCCTGGAAGATGCAGACCACGCCGGCGGCATTGGCGGCCGACGGTGTCGCGAAGCTCACATCATGTCTGGCGAGGCGCATGCTGCCACTATCGGGCTGCACCACGCCGGCGATGATCTTGATCAGTGTCGATTTGCCGGCGCCGTTCTCGCCCAGCACGGCGTGGATCTTGCCGCGCTCACAGGCGAAGTCGACGCCTTCCAGCGCCCGCACGCCGGCGTAGCGTTTCGAAATACCGGACAGTTCGAGAAAGGCTCCTTGCGTTCGGACCGCATCCGACATGGCGGATCCTCACGCAGCGGCGGCCCGGCCAAGGCCGGGCCGCAAGCATGACATCTCCAGCCCTGTCACTGGGTGTTCTTTTCGCTTTGTGACATGATCTCCGGCGCGGTGAAATTCACGCCGCAAGGCGTGAACTGGTTCGGCGCGAAGAAGTTCGCGTTGAGATCGGGCCAGTAATTGGTGCCGGGCTTGAGATCCTTGTAGGTCGCGACCGGAATCGGGATCGAGATCAGCTGCGGCATGGGATTGCCCTGCAGCGCCGAGATCGCCGCTTTCATGGCGATGGCGACCAGCGCCGGCGACTGACCGTAGGACATGCCCTTGAGGCCGTCCTTGGCGTGATCGGCGATCTGCTTGCGATACTCGTTCTCGCCCTCGCCCGACATCGGCACGAAGGGATGCTTGGCCGACATCATCGCCTGCACGGTGCCGTCGGAGCCGCCCTGCGTAAACACGCCGTCGAAGTGGCCGTGCACCGCAAGCGCGTCCGCCGTCACCTTCTGCGAGGTGCCGGTATCCCAATTGCCGACCACTTCGGTGATCTTGAAGCTGTTGCCGGGTGCTTCCATCACCTCGCGGAAGCCAAGATGGCGGTCGCGGTCGACGGAATTACCGGGCAGGCCGCGGACCTCCAGGATGTCGCCGGACTTCTTGCCGCTTTCATCCATGATCCATTTCGCCGACATCCGGCCCATTTCCTTCTGGTCCTCGTTGACCATCATCACCTTGTCGGTATCGAGGATGTTGTCGAAGGGAACGACCACCACGTTGTTCTTGTCGGCAAGACGGATGATGCGGTCGAAGCCGTCGGGCGCCACCGCGATGGTGACGATGCCGTCAAAGCCCTGATTGATGAAGTCCTCCATCGCGCCGAGTTGCGCTGCAACATCGGTGCCGGTCGAGACCACCTTGAACTCCTTGATGTTCTCCTTGATGCCGGGCTGCTCGGCAAACGCCTTCGCCGTCTTCACCATCTGGATGCGCCAGGTGTTGCCGACGAAACCGTTGACGAGAGCAATCTTGTAAGGTCCCGGCTTCTTATCCCACTGGAAGAACTTGGTCTGGCTGGACCAAGGCTTGAAACATCCGGGATCGGCGCCCGGACCGGACACGACCTTGGGGCCTGCCAAAGCACTGACCGGGGATAGCAGGAGACCGGCACAAGCCAGCCCTGCAAGACGATGCGTCCATTCCATGTCCCTTCTCCTTGAGCGTTTTACGTTTCCAACCCTTGAATTGGCCGATGGCCATGCCGGGAATTGGGCTTCCCATGCAATTTACCCGGCTAGGATGGCACGCAATCTGCGATGCGCACAAGCCGAAGGCCCATCGTCGCCCTCGGCTCGCGCCAAACAAGCCAGCAAAAATCCATCACAAAAACGGGAGGCACTGCGACCTCGTGCAGCGCGCCTGAGGACGCGCCGATGATGGCGCAAAAAGAATGATACTCAGGGGAAAATGTCCGCGGTGGGCGCCGAGCCCCCAGTGGGCGACGCGACACCTGATCCGAAATCCCGAGCGCGATCGCCAGCGCCGCCCATTGCGGTATGTCCGAACTGCCTAGTGCGGCGCATGTTGACTTTCCACCACCCGCTCCAAATACTCGGCAAAAACAAGCATAAACCGGTCTCGAACGCCGGATCAGAGGGAGGATAGGATGCCGACTTCACGCAGGACGCTGCTGAAGACCTCGGCGGCTGCCGCCGCCGCACTCAGCCTCGATTGGACACGGGCCCAGGCACAAGCTGAAACTTTGCGCATCGGCGTGATCTACGATCTGACCGGCCCGTTTGCGGCTGGCGGCTCGGTTGCCTCCTCGATCGGCGCGCAGATCGCGATCGACCTCGTCAACGAGAAGGGTGGCATCGGCGGCAAGACCAAGATCGTCCCTGTTGCCGCGGATTCCCAGAGCAAGCCCGACGTCGCGATCAACGAGGCAACACGTCTGATCGACCAGGAGAAGGTCGATATCATCAACGGCGTCTATGCAAGTGCTCACGCGGTGCCGCTCGCGGCAAAGGTCGAGCAGCAGAAGAAGATCCTCTGGATCACGACCGCTGTCTCGACCGCCGTGTTCAAGGACAAGAACCTGCAATATGTTTTCCGTGCCCAGATTCACTCCGACCAGTATGGCCAGGCCTTCGCGGCTTTCCTCGCCGAACATGCGAAAGGCAAGCTCGGCATGGATCCGAAGGACGTCAAGGTCGCGCTGATCCACGAGGACGGCCCCTATGGGGTGGGCGTGGCCGCCGCCGACGAGGCCTATGCGAAGGAGGCCGGGATTTCAGTCGTGCTGCGCGAGGGCTACTCGGCGTCTGCGCCCGACCTCTCAGTGCTGGTGACGAAGATCAAGCGCGCCAAGGCCGACGTGATCTCGCATGCCGGATACAATCCCGACATCACGCTGTTCCTGCGCCAGGCCCGCGAGAGCGGTCTGCGCTTCAAGATGCTGTTCGGTGCCGGCGCCGGCTACAGCCAGCTCGACAAGCTGCGCGCGACGTTTGGCACCGACATCGACAATTTCTGCAACATCGACCCGGTGCCGGCGCAATTGCTCGATCCGTCCAAGCTCGCCCCCGGCATGGGCGATCTCATCAAGGCCATGGTTTCGCGCTATCAGGCGAAGACGGGTGCGACCGACGTGCCGCCGCACTGCTCGATGGGCTTTAACCAGACCTGGGTGCTGCTCAACAACGTGCTGCCGGTGGCGAAGGAGAAATACGGCAGCTTCGAGCCGGATGCGATCCGCAAGGCCGCGCTCGACGTCGACATCCCCGCGGGCGGCACCATCCAGGGCTACGGCGTGAAATTCTTCCCGCCGGGCACGCCGCTCTCCGGCCAGAACGAGCGCTCGACACCGGTCGTGATGCAGAATGCCGGCGAGCACATCTCGGTGGTGTGGCCGACCAACATCCGCACGCAAGACCCGGTGTTTCCGCTGCCGAAGGGATCAACCTACGGGGCATAGTTGCCGCGATGACGGAACACCCTCCCCCCTTTGCGGGAGAGGGCGCTTTGCGCCACCTTCTCCCGCAAGGGCAGAAGGGAAGGCAGCATGCTTTTGGTCAAAGCAGAGCGCGCTCACCCCGCCCTCACAACACCACCCGCCGCCCCTCCTCCGCGGCCCAATAGCCGGCGTAGTTCACCTTGATCGTCTCATAAGCCAGCGCGAGATCCGACAGCGGCTGTCGCCCCGTCGCCGCGCACTCCATGAAATCCTGGATCTCCTGCAAATAGCCGCGTGTCCACTCCTCCTCCAGGCAGACATATTGCCAGCCGGTCTTGCGATCGACCTTTTCGGTGATGTAGACGGAGGCGAGCTTCTCCTCGCTGGTCTGATAGCTCGTCAGATGCGTGTTCGGCGTGATGTTGGCGAATAGCGAGCCACCGCTGGTGTAGGTCTCGATCAGATTGCGCACGCCGCCCATGATCATGTCGCCGGAAAACACCGTCGCCTTGGTGCCGTCGGAGAAGGTGATGGTGAGCGTGCCCCAATCCTCAACATCGACCGGATTGGCCTTGATGTAGGTGCGCTCCTCCGGTTTGAGACCAGCGGTGACGTTGCCGACATCGCAGGTGACGCTCGCGACACGAATCGTCTCGCCGCGCGCTTTCGCCTCGACCTGTTTCAGGTACAGGACGGCAGAGAGTGGGTGGCAGCCCATGCGGATCAGCGAGCCGCCGCCGGTCATCGCCCATTGCGCAGCGTGCGCGGCATGCGAGCCGGAATGGCTCTCCTCGCCTTTCATGAACAGGATCTTGTCCTTGGTCGCCCTGATGATCTCCGCGGTCTTGGTCACCGCCGGCGCGTAGACCCAGTCCTCGGCATACATGAAGAGCTTGCCGGTCCGCTGTATCGCATCGCGCGTGGCCTCCATCTCCTCCAGCACGCGCTCGTACATCAACGCCTTCGGCACGTGCTTCCCGATCGGCTGCTTGTCGCCCTCGCGGCCGAAATAGCCGGCAAAGGGCTTTTCGCAGATCACGTGCTTGCCCGCCTGCATGCTAGCGACGATCATCGTCGCATGCAGATTGGGCGGCGTGCAGATGTCGACGACGTCGATATCGGAATCCGCGATCAGCTCGGAGAAGCTGCGGTAGCTGCGTGCGATCTGATGGCGCCGGGCGAACTCTACGACGTGGTCTCCGCGCGCGGCCACCGCCGCAACCTCGACATCCACGCCATAGACGCGCCGAAACGCGTACATGTGCAGCTCCGACACGAAGCCGCAGCCCACGAGCCCCACCCTGATCTTCGCCATTGCGAGCGCCTCCGTTTGCGCATTGTTTTCCCGTCACCGCAGGCCCTTGCCTGACCGCGCCACCGGCCGCTAGTCTAGTTCGGCTGTTGCCGTTGGGAAAAGGGAGGTTTCCATGAAGTGGTGTCTCGGCGTTTTCTTGGCAGGTGTCCTGATGAGCGCAGCGTATGCGCAGGACTCTCCTTTCCGGAAGGAGCTGAAGCGAGCCGACCTCTCGGGCACGAGCATGGAGGTCATCACCAGCATCAATGAGATCAAGCCCGGCGACTCCTCGGTCCTCCACGTCCATCATGGTGAGGAGTCGTTCTACGTCATGTCGGGCGGAACGATTGAGCTTCCAGACGGCAAGCAGGTGCCCTTCCCGACCGGCACGACCGGCATCAACCGTCGTGACGTTCCTCATGGCGCCTTCAAGGTCGTCGGCGACAAGCCGATCGTCTACCTATCCACGCACATCGTCGACAAAGGCGCGCCACTTTACGACACGCCCAAATAGTTGCGGGGCCGGGAGCCGACTTGGCCGCCTATTGCACGGAGACTCGCACCACGCCCGCGCTCATCATGCCGAGCGCGCGGGCGGCAGGGACGGATAGATCAACGATGCGGCCACGGATGAACGGACCGCGATCGTTGACGCGGCATTGGATCGAACGCCCGCCATAGGACACGGTAAGCACGCTGCCAAAGGGCCGCGTTCTATGGGCGCAAGTCAGCTCGCCATTCCTGGCGGCTTTTCCGTATCCGTAATATGAGGCAAGTCCACTTTCGGCACGCGCTAGAGAAAAAGTCGCAAGACAGAACAATAAAGTGGTCAGCGCTCGCACGGCACCGCTCCGGGTTGGCCTGCCCGGCGCTGCAAACGTCGATCGGTTCCCTGAAGTTCCAGAGGCACTGCCGGTCCGATACCGGCAGCGCCATCACACATTGTTACGATTTGTGAAAAACCAGCGTTCGCAACTCGATGCTTTCGCGCGGGGGTGCATCGACCGGCGTGGTCGGATCGACAAAAGCCGTATGCGGGCCGAAGCGGGTGCGGCCGTCGGTCGCGGAATCATAGCACTTCAGGAGCAGCGCTTCGTCCGGCGTCATCTCCGGGAAATAGAACCAGCGATGGTTCGGGTTGTATTTCACCGAATAGGTTTCGCCGCGGCGGTTGGGGTAGATCAGGTCGGAGGCGACGAGATCGTCGGACGCTACCGTCGTGCCGTCGGCCATCGCGAGCGGAGAATCGCGCAACGGACCGCGGATCGGACGCCAGAGATTGATCACCTGCACGCGCCCCTTGAGAAGCTCCTCGGCCTCGTCCGGCAAATGCTCGCGCACCCGGTTGGCACCTGAGGTGACGGTCTGGTCGACATGGACGCGCGTTGCCGGCTGGCGCGGACTACCGCCGCGGATGTCGGCGGCGCCTTCGACGCGCTTGCGCACGGTATGATCGAAGATGACGACGCGGTCGGCCTTCAGCATCGCGCGGAGAAAAGCTTCGGCGGCGGGATAGTAGATCGCCCTCACCTCTTCGTCGTTGTAAAAATCCTTCACGCGCGTCGGATGGCGCACCAATGCGAAGCCCTCGCGGTCGAGCGAGAAGCTATCCGCGATCAGACGCCCGTCGAAAATCGGGACCTGGTGCGGCTCGGGCAGCGAGGTGGTTTTTGGCTCGCCCGCCGGCGGATCGAAGGCGTAGGTGCGCGGTTTGCCGGAGAGCGGTGCGAGATAGTTGAGCTCGGCCGCGACGAAGGGAAGCGATTCGATTTTTGTTTCTTGCAGGCCCATGGCCAGTCTCCCGATGTGGTCGTCTGGTTGATTTTTGATGGGAGCTAGCGTGGGGCAAGGGGCACGATGCAAATAGCAATGCGGCTGTTACCGGGAATGCAGAACGCAGACGGAATATTTCGACAATGGCAGCCGAGAGGGAAACCTCGTTCTCACCTCACGAATGCTTGAGTGTTTGTGAGGTCTCGTGCCCCGGATGCAACGCGCAGCGCTGCGCCCTGCACCACGTCCGGGACACGAGAAACAACCTACAATCCCGCCCTTGCGATTGCGTCTGAGAAGCTGCGATCGACGATCTCCGCCGCATCGAGCTTCTGCTTGATCAGGCCCCAACGAAGATAGAGATCGATCGTGCCCTGCTCGTCCATGACCACGCTGTCGTCGATCGACGTGATGCGCATTTTTGCACGAGAGAGCCAGTTGAGCGGCACCGCAGTCGGAATGTTCATCAGCTTGCCCCAGGTCTCGGCGTAGCTGCTCACATTGTTGATCGACCATGCGCGCGCGGCGGCGAGGCGCCGGATGAAATCGATCAACTCGGCACGCTTGTCGCGGATCGCGTCGGGCCGTGCCACCTGGAAGCTGAGGCCCGGCGTCAGACCTTCCGAGGTGATGATGCGGCGCGACTTGAACAGCACCTCCTCCTGGCTGATGTATGGCTCCCAGGTCGACCAGGCGTCGACCGAACCTTGGCTATAGGCGATCTTGGCATCGGACGGTGCGAGGAACGCGATCTGCACGTCGGTCGCGCTCCAGCCCTTCTTCTCCAGCGCCGCCAGAATGAGCTGATGGCCGATCGAGCCGCGGCCGGTTGCGATCTTCTTGCCGCGCAGGTCGTCAAGGCTCTTGATCGGCGAGTTTTCTGGCACGAGAATCGCGAGAGTTTCGCCGGTCTGCCGGATAGCCGCGATCGCCTTCACCGGCGCGCCCGAAGCTGCCGCGAAGGTGAAGGGGGCATCGCCAACAAGCCCGGTCTCGATCGCACCGGCGCTCAGCGCTTCGAGCAGCGGCGCCGCCGCAGGAAATTCCTTCCACTCGATCTTGTAGGGCACGTCGTTGAGCTGGCCTGCCGCTTCCATCACGGCCCGCGCATTGCCCTTCTGATCACCGACCCGCAAGGTCGTTTGCGCTGCTGCAAGGTCGATCGAACCCAACAGCAGCGCGCCGGCGAGCATCAGCCGGATCATTCCGCCGCCTCACCGCGGGCGACCTGGCGCTTGGCGACGAGCTGACGCGTCAGCGGAATCAGCTCGCGGCCGTATTCGATGGCGTCGATCAGCGGATCGAAGCCGCGGATCAGGAAGTGCGAGATGCCGAGGTCGTAATAGTCGCCAAAGGCCTCCGCGACCTGCTCGGGCGTGCCGACCAGCGCAGTGGTGTTGCTGTTGGCGCCGGTCAGTTTTGCGATCTCCGTCCACAGGCGCTTGTCGATGCGGCTGCCCTGGTCGGCGAGCGCGAGCAGGCGCCGTGCGCCGGCGGTGGCGTGACCGTCGGCCGGCTTGCGGTAGCCGGTCTTGTCCTGAAGCGCGCTGGCACGCGCCAGGATCGCCTCCGCCTTCTCCCAGGCCTGCTTTTCGGTCGGCGCGACGATCGGCCGGACCGAGAGACTGAAGCGCGGCGTCGACCGGCCGTGCCGTACCGCTGCGTTGTGGACCCGCGAGGTGACGTCGCGCACCTGCGCATAGGATTCGCCCCACAGCGCAAAGGTGTCGGCATGCTTGCCGGCGACGTCGATCGCAGCATCCGAAGCGCCGCCGAAATAGATGCGAATACCGTCCGGATTGTACGGCTTTACCTGCGCAAATCCGTTCTCGACCTGATAGTATTTGCCCTTGTAGGTGAACGGCTTGTCGCTGGTCCATTCCAGCCTCACGATGTCGAGGAATTCGCTGGTGCGCGCATAGCGCTCGTCCTTGTCGTCGAGCGTGTTGCCGTCCTGCCGCAGCTCGGTGGCATTGCCGCCGGTGATGACGTGCAGCGCGACGCGGCCGCGCGAGAACTGATCGAGCACCGCGAACTGGCGCGCCAGGAGCGTCGGCGCAGTGAAGCCGGGACGCTGCGCGATCAGCACGTTGAGACGGTCGGTGACGTTCAGCACGTGCTGAGCCACCTGAAGGGCGTCCGGGCTCGTCGAATTGAACGCGAGCAGTGCGCGATCGAACCCGGCGTTCTCATGCGCCTTCGCCACCGCCTCGATATGCGTGGGGTTCAGGACCGGTCCCTCGCGAACGATCGTCTCCGACGAGTTGTTGTTGCTGATGAAGCCGATGAACTCGATCGACATTGATCCTCTCCTTGTGATGTTCTCAAAGTCCCAGTGCAGCGCGGCCAAGGCCAATGCGCGTCGAATCGTCCTGCGGGGTGTGCACGCGGCCACACAGCACGTCGCGATAATGCCGCTCCAGCGGATTGCTGCGGCTGAGCCCGTGATTGCCGGTGAGCGACAGCGCGTCCTCGACCACGGCGACCGCGTTGTTGGTCACGGTGAGCTTGATCGCATTCGATTCAGCAGCCGACAGCTCAACACCATCGTCGAAGTCGCCGGCGAACGAATTGATCAGCCGGGCATTGACGGCAAGCCGCGCCTCAATGGCGCCGAGCACGTCCTGGGCGCGGGGCAGCGTCGCAAGCGGCGCACCGAGGCTCGAGGGCACACGCTTCTTCAGGAAGTCGATCAGCCAGTCGCGCGCCGCGCGCGCGACGCCGTCATAGATCGCGGCAATGAAGACGGTATGGATAGTCGCCTGCGTGGCATCGAGCCCGCGCCACTCCGCAGGTCTGCGGACATCGATCTCGTAGTCGAGCGGGAATACGACGTCGTCGAAGATGACATCGTGGCTGCCACTCGCGCGCAGGCCGTGATGGTCCCAGGTCTCGACGATGCGGGTACCCGGCAGACCCGCCGGCACCAGGAATTGCCCGACACGCGGCTCCGCCTCATCCGTCCGCGCCCAGACCAGATACCATTTCAGGATCGGCACGCCGGTCGAATAGATCTTGTGGCCGGAGAGCCGCCAGCCGGTCTCGGTCCGTCGGGCGATCGTTGCGGGCAGGCCGCCGCGCGCGGGCGAGCCGAGCTCGGGCTCGACGCGCAGCGCATTGACCAGCGCCAGGCCCTCGACCGTCTCGCGCGCAAGCTTGCGCGACAAGCGACCGGGCCATGTCGGACTGCGCGCCATCACCAGGTGATTGATGTAGTGCATCGAGAGCACGAGTGCGGTGGACGGATCGGCTTTGGCGATGACGCCGATAATGCGTGTCGCGTAGCGTACGCCGGCTCCGGCACCGCCGAGCGCGGCGGGCACCGTCAGCGACAACAGGCCGGCTTCCGACAACTCCTTGAAATTATCGAAGGGAAAGCTGGCCGCGCGGTCGTGCGCGGCGGCACGCTCGGCGAAGACCGCAGCGAGGCCCTGCGCGCGCTCGACATAGTCCAGTTCGCCTTGTGCGGCGCGAGTTCTCGCCGTCGAGTTGCCCTGCAATGTCACCATGTGGCGTCGAGTCCCAACAGGCCGAGGATCTGCCGGCGCAGGTCGGCGAGATAGGGATCGCCGCGATGGCGCGGATAGGGCCGGTCGATGCGGATGTCGGCCTTGACGCGCGCGGGACGCTCGCTGAACACGATGACGCGGTTGGCCAGCACCAGCGCCTCCTCGGCGTCATGGGTCACCAGCAGCGTGGTAAAGCCCTTGCGCTGCCATAGCGAAACGAGCTCGGCCTGCATGGTGATGCGGGTCAGCGAATCGAGCTTGCCGAGCGGTTCGTCAAGGATGAGGATTTTGGGATCGTTCACCAGGGCCCGTGCCAGCGCCACGCGCTGCGCCATGCCGCCGGAGAGCTGGTGCGGATAGGCGTTGCGAAACTCCGATAGCCCGACGAGATCGAGCGCGGCATCGACTCGCGAACGTTGCCTCCTCAAAATGCCTTGGGCTTCGAGGCCGAGCGCGACATTGTCCCAGACAGTGCGCCAGGGAAACAGCGTCGGATCCTGGAACACGACCACGCGGGAGGGATGCGGATCGGTGATACGGGTCTCGTCCTCGCGCAAGGTGCCGGCCCGCGGCTTCTCCAGGCCGGCGACCAGCCGCAGCAGCGTAGACTTGCCGCAGCCGGATGGACCCAGCAGCGCGACGAACTCGCCGGGCTCGACGGCGATGCTGACATCGCTGAGCACCGCAAGCTCGGTGCCGTCGATGTCGAAGGCGTGGCTGACCTGCTCGATGTCGAGCGCGGCACCGGCGGCGGGATAGGCGATGACTTCGGCCGTCGCTACCATTTCACGGTCCCCTTCTGCCACACCAGAAAGCGGTCGCGGATCGCGAACAGCAGCGTGATCGCTCCGGAGCAGAGCAGCGACATCACGATCAGCGCCGCATACATGTTGGCGTAGGCGGCCCAGCCCTGCGCCCATTGCAGGTACCAGCCGAGCTCCGCCTTGACGCCGATCATCTCGGCGATGACGAGCACGGCAAAGGACGCGCCGAGCCCCATGAACAAGCCGACGAAGACGTGCGGCAGCGCTGCGGGGATCGCGACCTTCAGCACCAGGAACGACGGCTTAGCGCCCAGCGTGCGCGCCACGTCGTAATAGGCGCTGCTGACGCTCGCGACGCCCGACCAGGTCAGCACGGTGACGGGAAAACCGGTCGCCAGCGCAATCAGGAAGGTCGAGGCGCTCCAGCTCGACGGAAAGGTGAAGAAGGCAATTGGCAACCAGGCGGTCGCAGGCACTGGACCAATGAAACGCAGCACCGGATGCACCCAATATCCGACCGCGCGCGACCAACCGATCGAAACGCCAGTGACGAAGCCAACGGCCGCACCGATGAGATAGCCGCCGAGCTGAAGCCGGACCGAGGCAAAGACGCTGTCGAGCAGCTTCGGCAGGTCATCGGTATAGACCTCGATGATCGCCTGCGGTGGCGGGAAGAACGGCTGCGGCAGCCAGGCGAACTTTGCAGTCGCGACCTCCCACAGTGCCAGGAACAGGCCGAGCGCCAGCAGCCACGGTGCGCGCTTGCGCAAGGCCCGCCCGGCGGAACCGAGGTAGTCGGCACCGACTGTCCCGAACAGCGCGAATGCGGCGATGATAAAGGCGGCGATCCCAAGCGAATGTGTCCGCGACCAGTCGCTGACGTCGTCCCAGAGCAGGCAGGACAGGCCGAACGCGATCCAGGCGAAGCTCGCCGCGACACCGGCCCCGAATTCCCTCAGCCAGCCCGCAAGCGCAAGCTCGCGCGATGCGGCAGACGGCAGGCCGTCAGACAGCGAATACGTCGACATAGATGCGCTCCGCGAATTTGGCGGTATCGGTGCTCTGCTTGAAGACCTGCACGCTCTTCAGGTCGTCGGCATAGGCCTTGAGCTCGCGCTTGAGCACCTCGCCGACCGGATGGTGGTGATGGGTGTGGTAGCGCACGATGCCTTCGAGGTCGGCGAGCGTCGCAGCCTTCGGCGCGTAGGGCTGGAATGACTTTGCGGCCCGTTCCGGGTTTTGCGACGAGAACATCGCGGCATCCAGCAGCGCCTGCGTGATCGCACGAGCGACCTGTGGCTCGTCGCGTACCAGGCTGCCGCGCAGACCGAGGATGCAGCAGCTCTTGTCGCGATATTCGCCGTCGAGATTGGAGGCGACCTCCTTGTACTGACTGTCCTTGAGCCAGAGATAGGCAAGCGGATCGGACGACAGGAAGGCCTGCACCTCTCCCTTCTGGACGGCGACATCCAGCAGGTTGCCTGGATAGGCGCGCCAGTCGACCTCCTTGAGCGGATCGATGCCGAGCTTTGCGAGCTGGATCGAGAAGAAATTCTTGTCGGGACCACCGAGATCGCCGACAGCAACGACCTTGCCCCTGAGATCCGCAAGCTTGTCAACGCCGGAATTCACGCGCGACAGCACACGCATGCAGCCACCATGAGTGCCGGCCGCGATCTTGACGTCAAAGCCCTGCTCCATCGGCTTCAGCCAGCGCAGTGCCATGCCGAGACCGGCGTCGCTCTTGCCCGTTGCGATCGCCTCCAGAAGCTGATCGGTCGAGCCGGAATAGTTGACGAGCTCGACGTCGAGATTCTGTTTCTGGAAGAAGCCGTGCTCGATCGCCACGGGGACCGGCGCGAGGCAGACGGCACCAGCGTTCCACGACAATTTCAGCTTGCGCGGCGCGCCCGTGAGCACCGGTGCATCGGAGGACGTCCGGCACAGCGGGAACTCGTTGAAATCGATCGTCGGCGCGATCGCACGCGGCGCAAAGGCCTGGGCGCCAATGGCTCCGAGCGGCGCAGCGAAAGCTGTCGCCAAGCCCGCTTGAAGCAGATGGCGCCGATCGAGACCCGACCCGCTACGCTTGTTCTCGTTGTTGCTCACTTGCGCCGTCCTCATTGCCCAAAGCTCCGCCACCCACGCAACGCTTCGCGTTGCGCATGTTCCGTTTGGAGCTGCGTTAGGAGAAAAAATTTCTCGAGGCGATCCCCTCGCCTCTTCAGTGCGATGCGTAAATGATGCGGCGCGCTGGCCACAGCGTCAATGAAATGGAATTTCGAATGTTGCGAGCAGCGCAGTCATTCTCTCCACCGGCGCGCGCATCGACGACGAAAGGATTTTTCGAGTTCGTCACGCCATCGCCACGATCACGGCTCCCATGACGGCGCCATGGCCTGCACAATCTTCAAGCATATCCGTCGTCGCGCACATCGCCTTCTCGCAGACGCTTGTTCAATGAAACGTCCTTCTGGCAAGCGCGTGCAATTCGGTTGGCCGTTTTATTGACTGCGGCCTGCCCGCTCATAGACTTGATCCTCCTACTGCATCGTCGCTCACGCCACGTGAGCCAGGACAAAACAAGAAGCATCATATGAGCATCAACTCAGACTCCGGCGATAACTCCCTCACGCGCAGGCTTGCGGCATCGCTGGTCGCTGCCGTCATTACCCTGTCAACGGCCGCGGCATCGTTCGCGGCCGATACGGTCGTATTGCGCATCGGTGATCAGAAAGGCGGCAATCGCTCGCTGCTCGACATCTCCGGCTATGCCAAGGACCTGCCCTACAAGATCGAATGGTCCGAATTTCCCGCGGCGGCACCAATTCTCGAAGCGCTCAATGCCGGCGCGCTCGACGTCGGCTGGACCGGCGATCTCTCCTTCCTGTCGGTCTATGCGGCCGGAGCGCCGATCAAGGCGATCGGCGGCACCAGATCGGACGCGAAGACGCAGGCCATTCTCGTGCGGCAGGATTCACCGATCAGGTCGGCCGCCGACCTCAAAGGCAAGCGCCTCGCCGGCACCCGCGGGGGCTGGGGCCAGTTCCTGATCGATGCGACACTGGAGAAGGCACAGATCAAGCTCGACGACGCGACCTTTGCTCCGCTCGGCCCGGTCGACGCCAAGATCGCGCTCTTGGCAGGCTCGGTGGATGCGTGGGCGGTGTGGGAGCCGTATATCTCGTTCGCGATACTGAAGGACAAGGCCCGCGTGATCGCCGACGGCGAAGGCCTCACGCCGACCATCACCTTCATCGTCGCCTCCGACAGTGCCATCGCCAACAAGCGCGCCGCCGTGCAGGATTTCCTGCAGCGCCTCGACAAGGCGCGGCTGTGGTCGCTCGATCATCTCGGCGAGTATGCGAAGAACACCGCCGAGCTGACCAAGCTGCCGGAAGACGTACTGCTCAGCGCCTACATTGCGCAGCGTACCGGCCCGATCGTGATCGACGAGAACGTGGTGAAGGAGGTGCAGGAGGCCTCTGACCGCGCCACCCGCTATGGCATCCTGCCGAAAAAGCTCGACGTCAGCCAGGCCGTGGACCGCAGCTTCACGGCGGCCGCTGCAGGCTCGAACTGAGGAGCCCGGGAGATGAGCGGACCGCCTCTCAAGGCCGGGCCGCTTCACCTCGCGGCGATCGTGGTGCTGCACCTTGCCTGCATGGCGGCCATGGTCTGGTTCTCGTTATGAGGTCGACCGCGCTTAAGAGAAAGATGAGAACAAGATAAGGCCCGCTTAAGGACTCTGCGGCTGCCTCCGCCGTAGCATCGCCTCCGGTGATGTCCATGCCTCTTATCCGCATCAAACGAGAGACCGCGTGGCGCCTTATTTCAGGAGGATTTGACCATGACCATTTCAGCACGCGCACCTTCGCCCTCGCGATCGGGCAACAACACTGTCCGAAATCGCTATCGGATTGCCACTCTCTGTGCCTTCCTGACAACTTGCATCTCCTCGACCAGCCCGGCCATGGCGGCGATGGAATGCGCTCCCGGCTATGTTTGGCGGATTGCCGTTCCGAGCGACCTTGTCTGCGTCACGCCGGAATCCAGGAGCGTCGTCGCAAGCGAGAATGCAAGGGCTGCGAGCCGGCATCAACCCGGCAGCGACACATGCCAGTCCGGATATGTCTGGCGCGAGGCGTATTACGGCGACAAGGTCTGCACCACGCCCGAGCGCCGCAGCGAGGTTCGCCAGGAGAACCGCGTCGCATCGCAGCGCGTGGCGCAATAGAAGCGACTGAAAGCTGCGACGGAAGGGGGCGTCAGAGCGACCGGAATTCGTGTTCCGGTTGCTCGCGCGGCGGGCACGCGTCTACAATGCAGCCGCCCAGCGGCCGCCACCGTTCGCAAAGGGCAGGCGACCCGCGGCTGGAGATCAGCGCCATGTCAGCCGATCAATATCTTCGCTACGACCCCGCTGTCGAACAACCGAGTCCCGAAGAGGAAGATGCCGTTCGAGACATCGTTGCCTCGATCGAGCGGACCAGCGACGCCACCTTCAAGCGTTTCAACCACGGTATTCGTCAGCAACATGCCAAGGGCGTCGGTTTCCTGCGCGGCGAACTGACCGTCAACGACAATCTGCCGGCGCATTTGCGCCAGGGCCTTTTCGCAAAGCCCGCCAGTTATCCGATCATCGTCCGCCTCTCCACCGCTTTCGGGCTCAAGAGCGATCGCGTTCGCGCGCCCCGCGGCATGGCGATCAAGGTCCTGGGCGTGTCCGGCGACAAGGCGCTGAAGGAAGACACCTCCACCAACCAGGACTTCCTTCTCGTCAATCACCCGAGCTACATGGCCGACGCCAAGGCCTACTTGGCAGCGCAGAGCAACGTTGAGCGCAACCTGAACACCCCCGACATCGGATTCCGGTTCGTGGGTTTCTTCTCGCGCATCGCTGTCACGATTTCGAGCGCAACCGGCGCCTCGATTCCAATGCTCGCGAAGGCGCTTGGCGACCCCGGCAACAACATCCTCGGCGAAACCTTTCACACCGAAGGCACGCTTCGCTTCGGCGAATATATTGCGAGGATCCGGGCAGTGCCGGTCTCGGATGCCCTGCGCAGGCTCACGGGTCAGCCTTGCCATGACGGCGACGAAATCGTGCGGGACTCGGTCACATCGTTCTTTCAGAAGAATGCTGCGGAATACGAGCTGCGTGCCCAGCTCTGCACCGACCTGAAACGTACGCCGGTCGAAGATTCCTCGATCGACTGGCCGGAGGATGTCGAGGTACCGCAGCCGCTGGGCAAGATCACCCTTCCCTCGCAGGCCGCCAATACCTCCACACGGCGCGACTACGCCAACGACGTTCTGTCGTTCGATCCCTGGCGTTGCCTGGTCGAGCATCAGCCGCTGGGCTCGATCATGCGCCTGCGCAGGCAGGCCTATCGCGCGTCTCGCGAACGCCGGTACAAGCAGAACGGATCGATCCCGCCTCCCGAAGAACCGCGAGATATCAGCGAGTTTCCCGATTGATGTCAGGCCGACGGCCGCAAGTCGGCTGCGCCGGAGATCTCGGTTCGGGCGAAGAATGGCAGCGAGCGCAGCGGATCGTCAGGTGCGAGCGAACACGCGAGCGAATTCACGGCATTGATTGAGTGACCTCTCCAGTTCGCTGCCTTCTGCGCCTCTCCACGGCCGGCGTAAAACTCCGCGAACGAGGCGTAGACCCCCCATGCCGCGTAAGGGAGCCCGGCATGGCGAACGGCCGAGACGGCCTCGGACAGGTGCCGCCTGGCGATCTCCGCATCGCCGCTCTGCAGCGCAATTCTCGCCATTACCTCGTAACACAGCGCGAGGAATGGCCGATCGGGCGCCGCGCCGACCACCTCGTGAAACCGGCTGGCTGCCGCCTTCGCCTGATCGAGATCGCCAGCCTCGATCCAGTACTCGCAGCAGTTCAGCAGGTACTGTGGCATGACCAGCGACTCAATCGGCACGCCGTCGACCTTCATACGCCGCTCGACGGCATCGAGATGCTGCCGCGCCAAAGCAAGGTTGCGCATCCCGAGATGGGCGCGCACCAGCAGATTCCGGCCGAGGAAGAAGGTGAACGGATTTGCCTCGAGCATCGGGCCGACGACTTCCTCCGCGTGTCTCGCCGCGGCCTCATGGTCCTGTGCCGCGGCGTGAAGCCATCCGATCGTGAGCTGGCACAAGGCGCGTGCCTGCGGATTCGCGTTCCGCTCAGCGATGGCAAGCGCGGCGCGAACGCTCTGCTGCAGCGTTCCCCATTTGCCCATATAAAGGGACGCGAACGCCTCGACTGACTCATAGAGCACGAAGAGGTAGACGTCGCCGAGCATGCGGGCGAGCTGCTTGCCCCTGCTCGTCGCATCAATGCAGGCCGGATAGTTCGATCTCAGGAACTCGAGCACCATTTCCATGGAGCAGCGCCGCAGCCGCATGCTGAGATCCTGCGCTTCCGAGATCAGTGCGGACGCCTGCTCCGAGAACTCGGCATCCTCGCGGCTCCAGCCGCTCAGCATCAGCTTCAGATTGGCGACATTGCCCCTGACCAAAGCAGCGAATGCGGCGTCATCGATCGCCCGGCTCTTCGCCAGCGCCTGCTCGGCGAAAGGCAGGCATCGTCGCCGATCGATATAGAGGCAGAACCTGCTGAGATCGACCAGCGCGTTCACCTCCTCCCGAACGAGGCCGTTCTCCGCTGCATGGGCCACGATCGCGCCGAGATCCTGCAGCGAGTTCAGGAAGTCGCCGCCGGCCCGCCAGGCCCAGGCGCGCTGCAGCAGCAGCTTCAGGCGCGTCGGCACCTGCACGTCCGTCGGCAGATGCGCCACGAGATCCAGGGCCCGCGTGAGGTAGTTCGCAGCCTCGCGCGTGCTGAAGCGCCGCGCCGAGCCTTCCGCCGCCGTGGCGAGATAGCGCATTGCTTTCGGATAATCGCGCCCCAGCTCGAAGTGACGCGCGAGCACCGAGGCGACCTCCGCGGCTTGCGATCCATAGCCGCGTTCGAGACTGACGCCAAGGCGCATGTGGGTATTGACGCGCCGGGCGGGTGCCAGCCGCTGGTACAGCATCTCCTGGTACAGCGCGTGCTGAAACGCGTAGCGGCCCGAGACTTCTCCATTCGGCCATTCGGTCGAGCCGGCCACGAGGATGATGCGGCCGGCGCGCGCCAGCTCCTCGCATATCTGCTCCACGTCAAGCACGTTCCGATCTAGCGCGCCGGCAACGTGCAACGCCGAGAACTCGGCCCCGGCCGCGCTAGCGACCTCGAGCAGGCTGCGTTCCTCGGCCGTGAGGTGATCGATCTGCCTCACGATCATGCCTTCCAGATCGCGCGGCATGCTGTCATGCGAGGCCGCCTCCTCGCGCTCCAGCCGCCACTCGCCGCCATCTTCGACAAGCACGCCTTGGGCAACCAGATGATCGAGGAGCGATGTCACGAACAAGGGCTGCCCCTCGGTCCGGGCGAAGATGCGCTCGACCAGTTCGCCGGCGAATTCGGCCGAGTTGAAGCGCAGCGCGAGGTAGCGTTCGACGTCGCTGCCCGTCAGCCGGTCGAGCGCGAGCTCGGTCGCATGTCCGTGGATCTGGAGATTCTGGTGGACTGCCTTGACCGGATGCCCGCCGACCGCCACTTCCATCGGCCGATAGGTGGCAAGAACCAGGATCGCCGCCTTGCGGTCCCGTCGTGCCAGGCGCGACAGGACATCCACGGTGGCAAAGTCGCTCCAGTGCAGATCCTCGAGGATGATGACCCAAGGCCGCTTTGCGGCGAGGCTCTCCAGGAGATCAGCGAACTCACGCAGCATGCGCTCCCGCGTCGCGCCAAAAAGTTCGTGCTGGAAGGCGGCGCGATCGCCTTCACCAAGGAAACCCGGCATCTGGGCAAGCCACGTCGGCGCGTGCTCGCGAATGGCGGTGAGCAGAGCGGCGCCCCCCGCGCCGCGGCACTGCTCGTTCAGAGCTTCGATCAGCGGCAGGAAGGCCTCGTGAGTGCCGAACAATTCGTTGCAGCCACAATGCAGCACGCATGGTCCCTCGCGCGCCATGCGATCGAGAGCCATCTGGACAAGCGTCGTCTTGCCTATTCCGGCTTCACCGGTAATGAACACGACCTGACGCTGTCCGGAGCGGACTTTCTGTAGTGCGCTGTCGAGTGTCTCGAGCGCCGTCGTTCGCCCGACACGCCATTGCCGCCTGCGGTCGACGACGTCCTCGGACGGCTCCTCCGGCCGTTCCATGGCCGACGATGATGCGGTAGTGACGGGTGCGATGAAACGATAGCCGCGCCGCGTGACCGTCTCGATGTAGCTTGGCGACTGCCTGTCATCACCAAGCGCTGCACGCAGCATATTGATCGCGACCGCGAGACTCGACTCGCTCACATGCAGGTCCGACCAGACCGCGTCGAGCAGCTCTTCCTTCGTGACGAGCTCGCCCGGACGGCCGATCAGGCAGCAGAGGACCTCGAAGGGCTTCGGCGCCAGCACGACGCGCTCCGGTCCGCGCCACAGCAGCGCATTGGCGCGATCGAGCCGGAACTGACCAAAGGCGAGCTCGTCTCTCCGCACGGCCGCAACCTCCGGGTGCTCTCCAAGCTTAAGAGAAAGCTCAGTCAAAAGTAAGGGCGGCTTAAGGACTCCAGCCGGTTCTCGGCGCTAGCGTCGCGCCTGGTGATGTCGCGGACATCACCAGGAAGCATTTCATCACGCTGTTTTTTTCGATCAGGGCAGTCGATGCCCCAAATTTGGCAGGGAGTTGACCATGCCACTTCCACGCCGCAGAGCCTTTTTTTCAACCCGCAATTGCGAAGGCTGGTTCGTATTCGTCTACGCGATCGTGTGCGTGCTGGCCGCCGTCTATTTCTCGTCGTCGGAGCCGATCGCCATCGACGCGGGCTTCGGGATCATCGCGCTCCTGCCTTGATCGGCGACGGATCGAGCACCCGTTACCCGGCGCTCGCGCGAGCCAGCGCGAGCGCCGGGCCCTGGTCGGGCGCCGACCTGTCAGAACTGCCCAAGCACGCTCGCGCGATCACCAATATCCGCGATAGTAGGGGCGATGCCAGGCGCGGTATGGCCGGTAGTAGCCATAGCTATAGCCGTAATACGGTCGATACGGGCGGTAGTAGCGGGGATGGGCATAATAGGGCGAGTAGGCATAGCCGGGCCCGTAGCCGCCGTAATAGGCCGGTGCGTAACCGTAGCCATAGGGGCTGCCGTAGTATGGACCGCCGCCATAGTAGCCGTACGGTGCGGTGCTCGCGATCGCGCCGCCGATGATGGCGCCGGCTGCGAGCGCTCCAACGCCCCAGCCCAATCCGCCGCCGCGCCAGCCCCATCCGCCACGCCAATACACCTGCGTGACGTCGTTGGAGACCATGGCCTTCATCGCTGCCACATTGGTCGGCATTGGCGCCGCAGTGGCCTGCTGCACCTGCCCGGCCATGAAGGCACCGGCGAGCGAACAGGCTATTGCCGTTTTCCAGATACTCATCGCCTTACTCCCTGTCTGACGTTTCGTTGGGAAAAAGGGTTGCACGTCGCATGATCTGGCATCTTTGCGCTGAGTCAAAGCATCCGTTTGCGTGCACCGCACAAGGCATCCCCTCCCGTCGTCGATTCCGACGGCCACAAGCCGCGGAAAGCCGGCATGGATCGCACCAGCTCCGCTGCGGGCGCTGAAATGCCGCAGGACGAACGCCCGCAAGCCGCGCCGGAGCGGCTACTTCGTCCTCACGCCTGGAGCGGTCGCGAAGGCCATGAGATCGCCTGCCTCTCGGCTGCCATGCGTAAACCAGCTCTGGCGCAGATCGACGTTACTGAGCGTGCCCGAGCCGAGCAGGCAGCCGGCCGCCGTCGGGACCACGACAAAATCATTGCCGAAGGCGAGCACGTCGATGCGATAGCTGTGCGTCCCGACATCGACGAGCTCCCAGCGGCCTTGCAACAACTGCGCATGGCGATCGCTCCTGGCGATGGCGGTCCCGTTGTCCTGCAGCGACATGGTCCACGCCCCGTCGAAGGAGGCCGTCTCCGCGCAAGGCGAGAGGACCTGCCAGGCCTCGGCGAGATCGCGTTGCTGTGCTGGATGATCGGGGATGCCGGTCAGATAGGCCAGCCCGACTGAAAGCAGCCGCAGCAGGCCAAACATTTCGTTGGCGCAAGGCATTGAATGAATCCAAAAAAATATGAATGCGATCTGAAATAACCCTGAGCCTACCACCCTTTCGGGGAGATCGGGAAGACTCGGCAATCGAAAAAAGCCAAGCCGCCGGGCGGCCACCGCCGATGGCAACCAACATGCCACTTTCCGAATTGTTATCCGTGCCGCTAGAATTCTGCTTCGATGCAGGCGCCACCGGCTTCCCGCAAGGGAGGCTTCGGGGCGATAAAACGGGGCCTTCGGGAGGACAAAATGAATCGTGTTGGAAATGAGCCACTCGCGCGCCAGGCCCTGGCCTTCGTTCTTGCAGGCGGGCGAGGAAGCCGTCTTCTCGAGCTGACCGACCGGCGTGCCAAGCCCGCGGTCTATTTCGGCGGCAAGTCCCGCATCATCGACTTCGCGCTGTCGAACGCCGTGAATTCCGGCATCCGCCGCATCGCGGTCGCCACCCAATACAAGGCCCACAGCCTGATCCGGCATCTCCAGATGGGCTGGAACTTCTTCCGGCCCGAGCGCAACGAGAGCTTTGATATTCTGCCGGCGAGCCAGCGCGTCTCGGAGACGATGTGGTATGTCGGAACGGCCGATGCCGTCCACCAGAACATCGACATTATCGAGTCGCACGGTGCCCGCTTCATCGTGGTGCTCGCCGGCGATCACATCTACAAGATGGATTACGAGCTCATGCTGCGGCAGCATGTCGACAGCCGCGCCGACGTCACCGTCGGATGCCTCGAGATGCCGCGCACCGAGTCTTCAGGCTTTGGCATCATGCACATCGATGAAGACGGCATCATCAAGTCGTTTCTCGAGAAGCCGAAGGACCCGCCGCCGATGCCCGGCAAGCCCGACATGTCGCTTGCCAGCATGGGCATCTACGTCTTCGACGCCAAGTTCCTGTACGAGGAGCTGAAGCGCGACGCCGCCGATCCGAACTCGAGCCATGATTTCGGCAAGGACATCATTCCCTATATCGTCAAGAACGGCCGCGCGGTGGCGCACCAGTTCTCGAGCTCATGCGTCCGGTCTGGCGATGACACGCGCGCCTATTGGCGCGACGTCGGCACCGTCGACGCCTACTGGGCCGCCAACATCGATCTCACCGACGTGGTGCCGGAGCTCGATCTGTTCGACCGCTCATGGCCGATCTGGTCCTATGCGGAGATCACGCCTCCCGCCAAATTCGTGCACGACGAGGAGAGCCGGCGCGGACAGGCGGTGAGCTCGCTCGTATCGGGCGGATGCATCATCTCCGGCGCCTCGCTGCGGCGCTCGCTGCTGTTCACGGGCGTGCGCATCAATTCCTACGCCAATGTCGAGAACGCCGTGATCATGCCTTACGTGAACGTCGGGCGCGGCGCGCAGCTGCGCAACGTCGTGATCGACCGCGGCGTCGAGATTCCGGAAGGGCTCGTCGTCGGCGAAGATCCGGAAGCCGACGCCAAGCGGTTTCGCACCACCGAGCAGGGCATCTCGCTCATCACGCAGCCGATGATCGACAGGCTGAGTGCATGGCGTTGATGCGCGTTCTCGCGGTCGCATCGGAAATCTATCCGATCATCAAGACCGGCGGACTTGCCGATGTGGCCGGCGCGCTGCCGGCCGCATTGAAAGCCCATGACGTCGAGATGCGGACGCTGCTGCCGGGCTACCCGGCGGTCATGCGGTCCCTGCCGAAGGCGGAGGAAATCCGGCGCTGGCCGGATTATTTCGGCGGGCCTGCGCGCCTGCTCGCGGGCACGCACGAGGAGCTGGACCTCTTCGTGCTCGACGCGCCACATCTGTATGAGCGGCCGGGCAATCCCTACGTCACCGCTGAGGGCACCGACTGGCCCGACAACGGCGTGCGCTTTGCGGCGCTGTCGCGGGTCGCCGCCGATATCGGCCTCGGCCTCGTCCCTTCGTTCGTGCCTGACGTCGTGCATGCGCACGACTGGCAGGCGGGACTGCTGCCGGCCTTTCTGCACTATGCGGGCGGTCCCCGTCCCGGGACCGTGATGACCATTCACAACATGGCCTATCAAGGCAAATTCGCCTACGAGATGCTTGCTTCGTTCGGCCTGCCGCCGGAGTCCTTTGGCCTGCACGGCGTCGAATATTTTGGCGGGATCAGCTTCCTGAAGGCCGGCCTGCAATTCGCCGATCGCATCACCACGGTGTCACCGACCTATGCGCATGAAATCCAGGGCGACGAGGGCGGCATGGGGTTCGGCGGCCTCTTGCGCGAACGCTCCGGCGTGCTCAGCGGAATTTTGAACGGCATCGATATCGGCGTCTGGAATCCCGAGACCGACCCGCACATCGCCTATCGCTTTGGCGCGAGCGAACTGCAATTCCGTGCCGCCAACAAGGCGGCGCTGCAGAAGCAGTTCAATCTCGCGCCTTCGGCAGATGCGCTTCTGCTCGGCGTGATCAGCCGGCTGTCCTGGCAGAAGGGCCTCGATCTCCTGCTCGAAACCATTCCGACGATGCTGCGCGAAGGCATGCAGCTCGCGCTGCTCGGTAGCGGCGACGCCGACCTCCAGGACCGCTATCAAGCCGCGGCACGTGCCTATCCCGGCCGCATCGCCGTCGTGATCGGCTATGACGAAATCCTTGCCCACCTCATCCAGGCGGGCTCCGACGCGCTTGTCGTGCCGTCGCGGTTCGAGCCGTGCGGCCTCACCCAGCTTTGTGCGCTTCGCTATGGTGCCGTACCGGTCGTCTCGCGCGTCGGCGGGCTTGCGGACACTGTGGTCGACGTCGGCGAGGCCGACAGCAGCGGGCACGACGCGACCGGATTCAAGTTCGCCCCGGTGACGGCGGATGGCCTCGCCGCGGCGCTGCGCAAGGCGAACCTCGCCTTCCACGACCATTTGACCTGGCGCAGGCTGCAACTGAGCGGCATGACGACCGATGTATCCTGGCGCAACCGGGCGGGCGACTATGCGGCGCTTTATCGCACGATCATAGCAGCCCGCCGCTAATGACGGGGCAACAGACGCCTTTCTATCAACGAATCCGTGCTATAGGGCGGCCACCATGGAACCGCTCATCGTCAAGCTGCTCGGGTTTGCTGCGGCAACCTGCACGACCCTCGCCTACACCCCCCAGTTCATCAAGGTCTGGAAGACCCGCTCCACCGAGGACATCTCGCTCAGCATGTTTCTCGCGATGATGCTGGGGCTTGCACTCTGGCTGATCTACGGACTGCTCTCGGGCGATGCGCCCCTGGTCGCCGCCAACGCGATCACCATGGTGCTCGCCGGCGGCATCCTGGTCATGAAGCTGAAATACGGGTGAGTTCGGCCCTGGTGGTCTCTGCCGATAAAAGCTGCCGCTATCGAACATTCCAAGGCAAGCGACGAAATCACTGCCCCTCGGCTCGAACCGGGGGCTTCTGCTCGCCCTGGAGGCTCTGGCTCAGCGACGCCAGCGCAGTCTTCAGGTCGTCAGAGATCGGCGGGAGACCATTAAGGTCCTCGAAGGCTTGCGAGACGCGCTCATTCGCTGATTTCTCGAACGGTTCGAAGCCGTCGGAGATTCGCGTTCCTCCCCCGAGAACGATGGCAGCGGCAATTGGCCCGAGCACAAGAATTGCGGCTCCAACAATGCCAGCTATGCGGTTGTGACGGATCGGCGGCGGCTGCAAGAGGTGATCAGTAGCCATTGTCTTACCTCGCGGCGTTCGGTTGCCTGCATGATGCCGATCGTCGCGAGCAAACGGTAGATCTGGCGTCCACCATTAAGAGGTACTCAGGCGGAGGCGCCTCCTACTTGAAATGCCGAGCGCCAGAATTGTGCGGTTCGTGACCTTTTCGAGCGAAAGGTCCTCGGACGTCTGCTCAGCAATGCGGATATTCAGCCGCCAAACTCGTACGACGCCATCGCGACGCTTGCGACCTCGTCGACGAACAGACGGTGTCCGGTATCGCCATCCGCTGCACCGGCTGCGACCATCAGCGGCAGCAGATGATCCTCGCGCGGATGGGCAAGGCGCGCGCTCGGTGCATTCTGCCAGTCGATCAGCATGGCGTTGCGCCGCGCGGCGTCCGCCTGGCCGATCGCCTCGTTCAGATAGGCCTCGAACTCGTACGAGACCGGCTTTGACTCCGCGCGTCCGAAGCCGCGCATGTTGTGATAGGTGAGACCGCTGCCGATGATCAGCACACCCTCCTCGCGCAGCGCGGCCAGCGCCTGCCCCACCTTGATGTGCTCGGCTGGATCGTAGGTCGACTTCAGCGACAACAGCACGATCGGCATATCGGCGTTCGGATACATCAGGCCGAGCGGCACGAACGTGCCGTGATCAAAGCCCTGATTGGCGTCCTCGCGGCAATCGACGCCGGCTTGCCCCAGAAGCTCCTTCACCCGCGCGGCCACGGCCGGCTCGCCCGGCGCCGGATATTTGAGGTGATAGGTATGCTCGGGGAAACCGTAATAGTCGTAGACCATCGGGGGCTGTGCCGAGGTCGAGACCGTGAACTGGTCAGCCTCCCAATGACCGGTGATGACGAGCACCGCCTTCGGCCGTGACGGCAGCCGCTGGGGTAGCCGGCCGAACTCCTGTGCGGTCTTGGCGTATTGCACACGCCTGTCGTCCATGAACGGCCAGGGTCCACCACCATGCGACAGGAAGAAGGTCGGAAATCGCGTCATCGCCTCGGCTCATCTCTCTCGCAACAGGCGCGGCCCTAATGTGCGCGCTTTTCAGCGGCGAGCATAGGGAAACGCGCATGGTTAGCAAGTCGTTAACGATTTGCCTTCCAAAATCGGAAAGCCGGTCGAAGTACTCGACCGGTTGGGTTTTTGCGGGAAGCAAGATGGCAAAGTTTGCGCTGGGGGACGTCGTCAATAGTGAGAAGGGTCGCCGCGGGGTCGTCCGCGCCGCGTACATGTCGCGGGAAGGCCGGCAGTGCTACGCCGTCGAGAAAGACGGTGCGATGGACTTCATCGAGGAAGAGCGGTTGACGGCGGCGCCCCGCGTCGAGCTCGCAGCGTAGTCTCCCCGCTCAGCCCCTGGGGCTGCGCCGCTCGAGGTGATCGAGTGGCCCCGACAGCGGATCGTCGCGGCTTACTATTCCGTCATTGGAGATCAGCAGCAAGCGCTCGCCTTGCGAGCTTGCGTCCCAACGCGGCAGGCCCGACCCGTTGGGATCGCCTGTCCTTGCGAAATTGGTCCAGTAGCTGCGCAACTGACCCGCAAGCTCGCGGTCGGCGCGCGTGAATGGCGTGGCGCCCGGCACGCCCTGCGCGCCGAAGACGAATTGCAATTCCCGTCCGTGACCGCCATCGTCATTCGCACGCTGGGCTTCGGCCATGTAGGAAAAGCGATAGCGGTAGGTCGGCGCGCCGGTCGCCGTGTGCAGACGCGCGAGAAACCGCGTGGGCTCGGTGAAAACCCGGTCCGTGTAGAGCCGGGCGGCAAGCTCCGCAGGCTTATCGGAAATACCTGGATAGAACGCCTTCAATCGATCGGCAGATTCACCGGCGAGGCGGAGCTCCTCCTTCAGATCGGGCTCGCCGACAAAACTCGTCTCGTCCTCGTTCGAGCCGACGATCAGCGGGATGCGGCTTTCATGCGCGGCACTGAAGCCGGTCGCGATATCTTCGGTCACGAGCCGTCCGTCCAGCACCGGGCCAAAGCTGCGCGCGGATTTGGCGAACAGCAGGGTTTCGGCCGCGAGCAGCATTCTCGTATCCGACGCACGCGGATCAGACGTACTTTTGTCGCGCTCGACCAGGGAGAACACGCGCTGCGAAACGGCCTCGGCCTCTTGCAGCGACGGCACGCCTTGACGCGCCGGCAGCGACTGCAGGATCGCCTTGTGAAACAACTCGCGTGCGTCCCGGCAAAGCATCAGAAGAGCGATCGAGGTTGCGCCCGAGCCCGAACCGAACAACGTGACGTTGTTGGGATCACCGCCAAACGCGGCGGCATTGTCATGAACCCAGCGCAGCGCCGCGATCTGGTCCATCATGCCGTAATTGGCGCTTGCGCCGTCGGGCGCGTTCACGGCAAGCGCGGGATGCGCAAGCCAGCCGAACACGCCGAGACGATAATTCACCGTCACGACGATGATGCCAGCCTGCGCAAGCTTCGCGCCATCGAACAGGGGATCATTCGCAGTGCCCATGACGAAGCCGCCATCATGGAAGAAAACCATCACCGGCAGCGGTCCATCGACGCCGAAGGGCCGGAAGACATTCAGCGTGAGACAATCCTCGCTCGCATGCGGCATCGCGGGCTGCAGGCACGGCGGGGCAAAATCGTAGGCGGTCCGCATCTCCGAGCTCTCGGAAAGCGCCTCTGGCGCGCGCCATCGGAGCAGCCCGAGCGGCGCGGCCGCGTACGCCAGGCCCTTGAAAGAGGCCACCTCGCCTTCGACAGCGCCAAGCATCTGGCCCTCGTGCGTCAGGGCAAACGGAAACTGCACGGCCTGCTGGGCCGCGGCCGAGCCGACCTGTCCCAGGACCAGTGAAGAAACCGTCGAAGCCGTAGCGAGCGCCAGCAAGGACCGCATCGGCGAAATCTCAATGCGAAGCAAGTGCGTCCAATACTTTTACGTCCGCGTGAGGCGGCGAGGCAAGCCTCACCCAGCGCCGCTGCGATTGACAGCGGGCGCGCTTTGGGTCACTTTTTCGTTCGGTTGATACGACCTGCCGGTTGCATCCCTTACGGGACGGTGAACGTATCGAAGCCCTTTTTCGGCCTCCCTTTGCCCGAGCGACCGGGTCAGCAACGCAACCACCTGACACGCCTGGTTCGCTCATTGCAAAGGACGACATCAATGCGCGATTTCCGCGATGCCAAGGCTATGGCGCAGACCCTGCGCGACGCCCTCCAGGTCAAGGCCATCAGCATAAGTCACGGCGAGAGCCTGGAGCTGGTCTCCAGGATGTTCGGCGTCGCCAACTGGAACACCATGTCTGCAATGCTCCAAGCCGATCGACGCGACGGCAAGACGCCGCCCGCAAGGACACAGGCGACGGGATCTCAAACCGAAATTGCAAGCTATCCCGCCGTTCCCCTGCGCGACCTCGTCCCCTTCCCGACCGCGACCTACCCCTTGTTCGTCGGACGCCCGAAGACCATGCAGGCGCTCGACCATGCGTTCGAACGGCAGCGCGAGGTGGTGCTGGCGATCCAGAAGGAGTCGAGCACCGACGAACCCGGAGACGGGGATGTCCATGCGATCGGCGTTCTCGCCCAACTGCTCGAGCTTGAATCGCTGCCTGACGGGACGCTGAAGGTGCTGACGCAGGTCAACCGTCGCGTCCTGATCCACCGCTTCGTTACCGCTAACGGCGCATTCGAGGCGGAGGTTTCCGCACTCGGCGAGGGGCCAATCCCCGACGCACCCGAACTGATTTTCCACGCGGTCCAGCGCTTCGAACGCTATGCGGCGGCCCGTGACATCCGCATTCCCGGAGTATGGCCGCTGCTCGAGCAGACCCACGATCCCGGTCGCGTTGCCGACATCATCGCTGCGCGCCTGCGATTGCCGATGACCGACAAGCAGAGCCTGCTGGCAACGCTCGACCCCGTGGAACGACTGAAGCAAGTCGATGCCTTCATGGAGTTTGGACGCCCAGTGTCGGCGGCGCTCCAGGCAACGAAGCTCCGCGCTCTAGGCTATGCCACCGAACGGCACCATCGATACGCCACGCTGGAGCATCTCCTGCTCGCCCTGCTCGACGATGCCGACGCCTCCGCCGCCATGCAGGCCTGCACAGCGGACCTTGGCGCCGTGAGAACGAGCCTCAAGGCCTATGTCGATCACGCGCTCGACAACACCGTCGTCCAGGATAGCAGGGAGGCCATACCCACCGCCGCATTCCAACGCGCTGAACAGCGCGCGGAAATCCATGCCCATGAGCTGGGATGCGCCACGGTGACCGGCGCGAACATGCTGATCGGCATATTTCCGGAGACGCGAAGCCCTGCAGCGCAGTTGCTCGCCGAACATGGGATCCCGCGCGCCCGTGTGGCCGAGTTCATCGCAGGCAATGCAGGGAAGGCCTGAAGCAGGTCGTCCGGCGCGTTCGCAATATTTGGAGCTTCCGCACTCGCAAGACTGAGGTAGCCGAGCTTGGCGCTCGGCTGCCTCATCCACGCTGGTATTATCCCTGACCATCCTTGGCGGCCAGCTCCGCGAGCGCGCGGCGCGCGACGATGCCGAGCTCTCCGAGCGTCGAATGCCCGGCTTCAGCCGCCTTGATCAAGCGCTCGGCAATGAACCTGCGGCTGTCGTGATCGCCGCCATGCGGCAGTTGACGGCAGGTCTCCTCCAGCACCACGTCCATGTTCGCCTTGGTTCGCTCGCTCAGCTTCTTCATGGCGCGCTTCGTGAGAGCCTCTGATCCCAACAGACTTGAAAGCCTCGTTCTCGGACAGCAACAACACGGAACTCGGCAGCGACGGAACATCAGCGTGATTGCGTCGAAAAATCAAGCGCTCACGGCGGTTGCTGCGGCGCGGCGCACGCTGCACAGGCTGCAGCGCACATCTTCCGCTATCCAAGATTGAGCTTGCGCTGATGACAAACCAACGCTGCGGCGATAGCCTGTCCACAAAGCAAAATGCTCGGGAGGATAATCGCATGGCTGAGGCAATGGTTGCAGCACGTGCTTCGGAGACCACCCCGAAAGCCCAGCAAGTGGACGTCGCCGTGGTCGGCGCAGGTTTTGCCGGTCTCTATCTTCTCCACCGGCTGCGCAAGGCGGGCCTGACGAGCGTCGCGCTGGAAGAGGCCGACGACGTCGGAGGCACCTGGTACTGGAATCGCTATCCCGGCGCGCGTTGCGACATTCAGACCATCGACTACAGCTACACGTTCGATCCGGATCTCGAGGCGGCCTGGACGTGGTCGGAGAAATACGCAACCCAGCCCGAAATTCTGCGCTACCTCGGCTTCGTCGCCGATCGTTACGATCTGCGACGCGATATCCGCTTCAAGACCAAGGTCACGGAAGCGCGGTGGGACGAGGCAGCAGAGCGCTGGCAGCTCACGACCAGCAACGGCCCGGCCGTCTCCTGCCGCCACTACATCATGGCGACGGGCTGTCTCTCAGCACCAAAGCCGCCTGAAATCGACGGCGTCAAGGATTTCAAGGGCGAGGTCTATTTCACCGGACGCTGGCCGCATGAGGGTGTCGATCTCGCCGGCAAGCGCGTCGCCGTGATCGGCACGGGCTCCTCGGGCATCCAGTCGATCCCGATGATCGCCGAGCAGGCGGCGGAGCTGACCGTGTTCCAGCGCACGCCGAATTTCGCGCTGCCCGCCCATAACGGTCCCGCACCGGCGGACCGCCTCGGCCTCTTGCAAGGCGACCGCGCCGCCTATCGCGAGCAAGCGCGCTGGTCGATGGCCGGCGTGCCCTATCCGCAGCAGACGTCCGTGAGCTGGCAGCTCAACGACGCCGAGCGCCGCACGCGGTTCGAAGAGGCGTGGGGCAAGGGCGACCTCGTCTACATCCTCACCCAGCTCTGGGCCGATCAGGCGGTCGATGTCGACGGCAACGCGCTGATCTGCGACCTGATCCGCGAGAAGATCCGCAACGTCGTGAAGGATCCCGAAACGGCTGCGGCCCTGATGCCGCACGACCATCCGTTCGGCGCCAAGCGGCCCTGCCTCGATACCAACTATTATGCGACCTACAACCGGCCCAACGTGACGCTGGTGAATCTGCGGCAAGAGCCGATCACGGCGATTATCGCTCACGGCATCACCACCGAAAAGCGCAGCTTCGAGGTGGATGTCATCGTGTTCGCGACCGGATTCGACGCCATGACCGGCGCGATCCGGGCGGTGCATCCGATCACCGGGCACGGCGGCAAATCGCTGTCCGACGTCTGGGCGGACGGACCGCAGACCTATCTCGGCCTGACGGTGGCGGGCTTCCCCAATTTCTTCATGATCACGGGACCGGGCAGTCCGTCGGTGCTGTCGAACATGGCAGTGTCGATCGAGCAGCACGTCGATTGGGTGGTCGAACGCCTGGCCGCACTACGCGACGCCGGTTTTACCACCATCGAGGCGACCGAGGCAGCGCAGGCCGGATGGGGCCGGCACATGGCCGACTGCTCGATGCTGACGCTGCATCGGCTCGCCAACACCTGGTACACGGGCGCCAACGTTCCCGGCAAGGTGCAAGGCCTGATGCCCTATACCGGCGGCGTCGGCCCTTACCGCAGCATCTGCGACGAGATCGTTGCCCGCGGCATGCTCGGCTTCAGGCTCGCCGGACCCAACGGCGCCGCACAGTGCAATGACGGCGAGGTCGTGCGCCTGCAGCCGGACGTGCGCATCGTGCTGGGCATGCTCGCTCAGCTGAACCTTCCGCCGATCGAATCGATGGGCGCGCTGGGTGCGCGCGCCTTCGTCAACGAGTTCAACAAGGCCCGCCCCGCAGGTCGGATGGTCGGCGAAGTCGTCGATGGCACGCTGGAGGGCGCCGACGGCCCGCTGCCCTATCGTCTCTATCGACCGGCCACGCCTGGGCCGCACCCGATCGTGGTCTATTTCCACGGCGGCGGCTGGATGCTCGGCGACGAACAGTCCGACGATCCGTTCTGCCGCGACATGTGCCGGCGCACCGGCATGATTTTCGTCAGCGTCGGCTATCGGCATGCGCCGGAGCACCGCTTCCCGGCGGCCGCCGAGGACGGCTATGCGGCCACACGCTGGGTCGCGGCGCATGCGGCCGAGCTCGGCGGCACGCCAGGCCCGGTGCTGGTTGCAGGCTGGAGTGCCGGCGGAAATATCGCCGCCGTCACATGCCAGCTCGCGCGCGATCGTGGAGGCCCTGAGATTTCCGGCCAGCTCCTGGTGTGCCCTGTCACCGACTGCGCGTTCGACCGTCCGTCCTACAACGACAATGCGATCGGCTACTTCCTGACGCGCTCGCTGATGTTCTGGTTCTGGGACATCTACTGCTCACCGGCCGAGCGCACCGACCCGCGCGTCTCGCCGCTCCGCGGCGAGGTCGCCGGCCTTCCGCCGGCGTTCGTGGTGACCTGCGAGTTCGATCCCTTGCGCGACGAAGGTATCGCCTATGCGGACGCGCTCGCAGCCGCGGGCGTTCCGGTCGAGCAGTTGCAGGCGCGGGGCCATTTTCATTCGTCCTTCACCATGGTCGACGTGGTGATCACGGGCGTCAATGGACGGGTGCAGATGGCGGATGCCTTGCGCCGCTTCGCCGGCCTTCCGCCGGAGGCGCGGCACGGCGATGACGCGAGCCGCGGTCACGCGCCGCCCGCACATAAGATCGCGGCCGCCGCGAGCTGACAGCCGGCATTGCGGCTCTGGTCGGGTAGTCCGTGAGCCTCGACCGGTCAGAAGATGCGGCCAAAAAAATGGCTTCGTCGACGGGGAACGAATCCTGGCTGACGGCGTTGTGAGCGCGTGGCATTGAGATGCAGCGATAGGTGTGGGCCCCGGCACGCGACATGCGTGCCGGGGATTCTTTTTGCGCGAGCGCGTAGCAGGGGCAGATGTCTTCCGAATCCAAAGTGAATTTCGGCGCAACCGCGCGCTTGCGCAAATGGCCCTCGCTCGGAAATCAACGGCGCGAGGACCGCGAGACCTACCTCGTGCTCGAAGACACGCTCGATCGATGCATCACGGCGTTCATGGACAAGCCGCTGGCAACCAGGCACCTCTACCAGATCCATACCTCGCCACAACCGCCGCTGGTGACGGAGATTCTCTCCCCCGAGCACATCGCCGAGCTGTCCCGGCTGCGTGACTATCTGTGACGACGCGCGACAGCGATTGACATCGCGAGGAACATTCTTCTGCTTTTTCCCGTTGATGAGGCGAACCAGGCGTGAGTGCCCACGATGCTCGAAGCCGTCCCGTTATCTCTCGATGTGCCCTATGGCGCGGATCAAACGCTGTTCGTCGTGATCGACCGGATCAGCGGCGCCAGGGAAATCCGCGTCGAGCGCGCAGATCTCGAGCAGACGATCGGCGAGTTCATCGCCGGTTGCTTCAGCGACCCCGTGCGGGTCATTTCGTTCAATACGCTCGAGCACTGGGTCAAGGACATCTCGACCGACGTCGCCCTTGAAATCCAATCCCGCTGCGACATCGACGGCACCGACCTGCCCGACCATCTTCGGGACTTCGTCGAGCGACACATCTGTGTGAGCTCCTGCCCCCCGTCCGGCCTGCACACGACACTTCGCGCGCGGATTGCGGCACGCTAGATCGCTCGCCGTCCAGCACTCAGACATGAAAAAAGCGCCGCATCGCGGCGCCTTTTTCCGTCGGCACTCTCAGTGGTGCCAGAACAACGCTAACAGCAGGATGATCGGCAGGGGAACGCCGAGCAGCCAAAGCAAAGCACCTCTTCCAAATCCCATGGTCGTCTCCTCCTCAACACGGACATGACGCGGGAGGCGAAGAGAAGTTCCTGGCCGTTTGGCGCGGCCGCATGCGGAAAAAAGCATGGGCTTCAGGAAGGGTCAGGCCTGCCGGCGCCTGCCGGCCATCGCCTCGATCTCGCGGCGACGATCGCCCGCGAAGGATAACAATTTCTCGACCGTGAGCGTATCCGTGATCCGTTTCGCCAGCCGCTCGGCGCGCGCAGCCTGGTCCTCAAGATGCTGGATCGTGTTCACGCGCCCTCCCCGAACCGTCGAGTTTGTCTAGCCCGCTATGTTGCTTCAGCGAGACTAACAGCCGGTTAAGCGCGGTATGCGGGTGCGACGTCGCAGAACGGGACTTCTGCGAGCGCGATGGTTACTGCACTACGTCGAGCTTCACGTTGGCGACGCCCTTGTTGACCATGCCGAGCGCCTCGGCGGCGGAATAGGAAACGTCGACGACGCGCCCGCGGACATAGGGGCCGCGGTCGTTGACGCGGACCGTCACCGAACGGCCGGTGGAAACGTTGGTCACGCGCAGGCGCGTGCCGAACGGCAACGAGGGATGGGCGGCGGTGAGTTCGTTCTTGTCGAACTTCTCCCCGCTCGCGGTCTCCTGATCATCCGAGTAGAAGCTTGCGACGCCTTGCGAGGTCGTTTGCTTCTCAGCCGCGCGGGTTGGCGCATGATGGCGCGGACGGGCATAGACGCCGGCGAACCTGCGGGCATCGTGACGATGCTCGGTCATGGCCTGCCGGCTTGCAGTTGCGAATTCCGCTTTCTGCCGCGCGACCGGCGATTGCGCGCAAGCTGCGAGCGATACGGCAGCAATCAGGCTAAGGACAAGTCGAGTAACCGACCCGTACAGGGAACCCCGGCTTGCGTGGGTCTGCGGGTCAATTGTTTCGGCACATTCGAATCGAGACATGATTACGCGCCTCCGACCTGCCCCTAGTCCGGCGGTCAATGGAGGCAGAACCTTGTCGGAAAGAGAGCCACCCTGCGGCCTTGTCGCTTTCGCTCGACTTGTTGCGATTCCACAACAGTTCGTCGTGTGTCTCGAAGCGGAACACGGCGCATCCGATCGGGCATATCAGCCGTGGGACTCTCGCCAGAAAACCGCGTGCGCCTCGCGCGCCGCGCTCTCCGTGAGAAGCCGCGCGAGCTCACGCCAATAGAGTTTTCGCCATCGCCATTGCAGGCCGGCCAGAAACTCGATGTCCCGCTGGGTCAGAAAGCACATGACGAGCCCCATCACGCTTCCACGCACTTCGTGCGTCTCAGCTCATCCGCTAGCGACAAGTCCACTCATCGGCGCGACATCGGCGCTGTCGGGGAAAACGGTGCTGGCAAGCATGCTGTCCTCGACACGCAGATGATCGCGCAACAGCCCCTTCAGCACGGCGCGCAGATCCGTCGTCGGCTTGAGGTCGCGATCCTCGAACAGCTGTGCCGGCTTCAATCCCGGCCAGTCCGCGATGACGCGGCCTCCCTTCAGTGCGCCGCCGGTGAGGAATGCGACCGTGCCGGTACCATGGTCCGTCCCCTCCGTGCCGTTGATCCGGGCGGTGCGGCCGAACTCGGTGACGACGGCAACGACGGTGTCGTGCCAGGCCTCGCCCATATTGGTCTCGATCGAGGCGAGCGCGCCATCGAGTGCGCCAAGCAGGTTGAAGAGCTGCCCGGAGGCGGCGCCTTCGGCGATGTGCGTATCCCATCCGACAAAACCCATGGCGCCGACGCGCGGGCCGTCGTGCTTTGCGAGATAGCGCGCGGCGGTGCCGGCGGCTTCCGCAAAATAGGCGCGCACGCGCGCTATTCCGGGCGGCATCAATGTCGGATCGTCCGACATCGGATCGCCCATCCTCGCGGTGCCGCCGAGCGACGCAAGCTTCATGCGTGCCTGGAGCACGGTGGCGAGCTTCGGATCGGTGTGCTGATAGAGGTCGAGCAGGCGGTTCTGCGTATCCTCGCTGGCCGACAGAAGCTTTTGCGGCACCCATGACATCACGGGTGCCGAGCCGCGCACCACCAGGGGCGTCACCGCACCGACGCCGAGCGCACGGCTGCCGCGCGGATCGACGCGACCGCCCGATTCCAGCGCGAGGAGTGTCCGATTGAGCCAGCCGGAGCCGGTCGCGCCGGGCCTTGAGATTCCGCTCTCGAGCACGTCCTGACCGTCGAAATGCGAGCGCTCGCGATAAGGCGTCGCGGTTGCGTGCACAATCAATGCCTGCTGGCTCTTGTACAACCGATGCAGGTTTGGCATCGCCGGATTGAGCGCGAAGAAGGCGTCGAGCGGCAGCGCCGGCGTCTTGCCGTCGAGCACCAGTGCACGCTCGCCGCGCAAGGAGATCCAGTCGGGATCGCCGACCGGCGCAACCGCGCCGAGACCGTCGAGCGCGCCCCTCAGGATGATGACGAGCAGGCGCGGATCGCGCCCTTCCGCGCGTGCGAGCTTGGGCATCTGGCTCCACGCAAACAACGCGCCCGAGCCGATCAGCAGTTCGCGCCGTGTCGGCAGGTGGTTGGCGAAGCTCATGCTCACCTCCTCTGGAAGTCCGCCGACATGAACAGCAGCGCGAGCGCCTGCTGCCGGCTTTCGGCGCGATTGACGGCTTGCTTGACTTCGGGCGAGACCATCGAGGCGAAGACGGTTTCGATGATGTCCTGCGGATCGGCCTGGCCCGCGAAGCGCTCGGCGAAACTGTTGGCGATGTCGAGCCGACGTCCCACGCCGTCGATCCAGCTCGCCTCGTCATCGGGATAGCCCTTCGGCGCCGGCGGGCGCCACAGCGCCTCGCCGAGCAGCTCCAGCCCACCCGTGAAGCGCGCCGGATCGACCTGCGTGATGCCGGTCGCGCGCACCATGCCCACGCCCCATTCGCCGGGACGCTTGAGCTTGGACGGCGGCTGGCTCCACGCCTCGGGCGAGGACACCATCGTCTTGGCGAGTTCCTTGAGGTCGCCGTCAGTATCGCGAAACGTCTTCGTCATCTGCTCGATCAGCGATGGCGGCGGTGTCTCGGCAATGAAGTGGCGCGCCAGCTTGGTCGCGACATGTGTCGCCGTCGCGGGATGAACCGCGAGATCACTGAGCACGGCGCGTCCCTGCTCGACCCCATCCTGGTCATAGAGCTTGCCGAGCACTGTCTGCCCGCCGGGCTCATGGAGCCGGGGGTTGAAGGTAAATTCACCGCCGCGCTCCGGGTCGTTTCCGGGCGGTATCAAGGTCCAGCCCGTCAGAACGTTCGCGAAGCTGATGACATCATCCTGCGTGTAGCCGCTGCGCACACCGAGCGTATGTAGCTCCATGATTTCGCGCGCAAAATTCTCGTTCAGGCCGCGGCTGCGGTTGATGCCGGCGATCGAGTTCGCCCCCATCGAGCCAAGATTGTCGAGATAGAACAGCATGGCCGGATGGCCTTCGGCGGCCAGCAGGAGATCGTTGAAGCGACCGAGCACGTGCGGGCGAATGGCCTCGCGCTCATAAGCACCCGACATGCTCTGGATCTTGTTTGCGGAGATGCAGAAGTGGTTGGACCAGAACCACACCAGCCGCTCGGCAAAGCCGATCTCCGCAGCCAGCGCCGCCTCCGTGCGAACCTTTGCCTCCTCGAGATAGATCGGCCGTCCCGGATCGGGAACGGCGTCGGCGGCCTTCCTGGCCGCCATCTCGGCGGCTTCCGCGCCCTGACCCTGCCCTTGAGTCTGGCTTTGCTTCTGCGTCTGATTGTTTCCTTGGCTTGCGTCCTGGCCCTCGGCCATGACGGGAGCCGCGGCCATCTGCTGCTTCTTGGCTTCCTGCTTGGCCCGCGCGGCGCGCCTGGCATTGGCGTCTGCGACCGTGCGGTAGGCCTTGGCGCTGGTCGGAAGGTTGGCCGCGGCTGCCAGCAGCAATGGCCGGTCGAGTTCGGCCAGCAGCGCTGCGCGTGGGTCGGCTTCGATCGCGGCAATCGACCCCGGTCGCGGCCCCATGCCGAAGCGATGGAGCGCCAGCACGGCTTCAGCCTTTGCAGAATTGCTCATGGCTTGTGTCCGATATGTCAGCCAACCGAACCTTCGCGCCGGCCGCCTCGGCCAACCACGACGCCCTGTAATGCTACATACCGTAGCATTTGCATCAATCGCCTGCAAGCTCCGATTGAGCGGTCCGCGACGCGCGCTCAGCGTTCAGCCCGAAGGCGAAATCGCCCGCAAGACATCCCTGAAGACGCCGTTCTGCAATTGAAACGCTTGCGCGCCGTCGTCCCGCGCGGCTGGAATGCCGGAGTCGTCGGACGGGTCCGGATACACCGGCAACGTAGTGAGCGGCACCAGTGCCGCTCCACCGAGAAGCGAAACAAACCGGCGCCGTCTCACTCGATCCTCTCGTTCACGCGTTTTGCGGCCACCCAGCTCGCACGCGTGCCTTCCTAGAAATGAGGCCCCAGTGCAATTTTCGTGATGGTGCCGTTCTTGACCCCGATCCGCCATTCTGCAGAGCCGTTGGCGAACTGCGCGATGTAGATGTCGCTGTCGAGCGCGGTGACGCCGCGGAACGACATCGCGCGCAGCGCGCCGAGCCGGGTCAGGATCGCCTGATCGAACGGGAGCTGCTGACGCGTCTGCTCGGCGACCTCCGTGGTCATGTGGTCATAGTCCGGTCGGCCCTTGCCGACGCTTTCGATGTACTGGCGCAGCATCTCCTCGCCGTTGGCGATCGGCATGTTCCGCCGCGCCACGCGCCCCAGCCGCGCACCGGGATGAGGCGCGTCGACGTTGTAGAAACGCGTCTGCCGTCCCGGCAGCAGGATCTCGCGACATTGTCCCGACCGGTCGGCAATCACCCAGGGATTATTGACCGTGGTGGTGAAGAACGACGTCATGCTGCTGCCGATGGTTGCCTGCATGCGCCGATTGCCGTCCGCATCCAGGTTGAAGACCTGAATGTCGTCGCCCGTGTCGTTGTAGAACGCGATCCTGATCGGCGAGGTGCCGGCCTGGCCGCGAACGGCGGATTGTTCCGAGCAGGCGACGATGCCACCGAGCTCGTCGTTGCCGTCGGGCCGGAAGATCACGTCACCGGCCTTGCCGTCCGGGTCGATCAGCAGGCGAAACTCCGCAGTGCCGTTCTCGAACTTGGCGCCATAGATGTCGTAGCCGCCCGGGCCGACGCCGCGGAAGAAAATCGATTCCACCGCGCCGAGCGCCAGGAACGTCGCCTGCAATTCCCCGACCTGCCGATGGATCTTGGCGGCCAGCGGCGCGCTCATGGCGTCGTAGTTCGGCGTACCGCGACGCAAGTCTTCGACCCCGCGGAGGATCATCTCCTTGCTGCCCGGCGCCGGGACCTGGTCCCTGAACCGCTCCGAAACTTCCGCGATCCGCCTCAGGAAGTCGGCCTCGATGCTGCCTGCGATGGCCTCATCGATACGGCCCGCGAGGCGCGGGCCTGACGCGGCGCTGTGCAGGAGCACCCGCGCCACCCGGGCCTGATCGTCGCGCAGGAAGACCACGAGATCGTCGCCCCTGATCGAGAACGCGTCGGCGCCTTCGGCCATCAGGGCAAAGGCGGGCCGGCCGGTTTCGTGCACCAGGAGCCGATTGCCATCTCGCTTGACGGTCAGCACCCGGTTGGGCGCGACCTTGTACCAGCCGACATATTGGTCGAGCGAGGCTACATCGGCGACTGGTGCCGGCATCTCGACGACGCGGGTGGCGCGAACGTCGCGACCGTTCACCACCATCATCAGCTCCGAGGACCGGCGCTCCGCGTCGACCGGGAACGTGATGTTGCCGAACGCGGCGACATAGGACGCCATGCCATCCTTCACCGTCAATCGCTGCTTGCGCTGCCCGGTCCACTGTCCGAGCAATTCATCGCCGTCGCGGAAGATGGCGAATACCGAGGTCGGGCCGAGCGCGTAGAAATTGACGAAGGCACGGTAGTGCTGGGAGCTGCCCGGCTCGCCGACATCTTCCATGATCGGGCTCGCTTCCGGCGTGCGATAGGCAATCATGCCAGTCGAGACGATCACGGCGGGCACGATCATGGCCGCGATCCAGGCACGCTTGCGCCAGCCAACTGCGGCGGGCATCGCCGCTGCCGCAATGATGCGCTCGACGCGGGCGCGCACCGTCGACGCCCGCGCCATCGCGAGCTCCATCGGGCGCGGCTTCACCGAGGTTGCGACGTCGAGCAGGATCTCCGCATAGGACAGCCTGTCGTCGATCGCCTCGATCGCCTGGACGTCGCTGATGATCTCGGCGAGCTCCGCCAGATGCGCGAGTTGCCACCACGAGAAGGGGCTGAACCAGAACGCGGCACGATTCAGGGAGGCGAGCAGCAGGACGTAGAAGTCGCCATTGGCGACATGCGCGCCCTCGTGGGCGAGTACGGCAAGCCGCTTCCGCGCATCCCAATCAAGAAACTGAGGCGGCACGAGAATGGTCGATCCGAACGTGACGGGACCGCCGATATCGCGGCTGACTCGCACCTCGGCATTGACCACCCGGGGACCACCGATCGGCTTCGCCGCCCGCGCCATGCGAAAAGTCAGCCAGAGGCCGACGAAGAGCCGCAGCAGCAGGAAGCCCGCGACGCCGGCATAGGCCATCGTCGCGAGCGCCCACCAGTTGATCGGCGCCGCACTTTTCGGCAGCGGCACGACGGCCGTGCCATGCTCGGCGGACGGCAAGAGCGGAAGCGACTCGGCGATCGGCGCTTCAGCCGGCCAGACGGCGTCCGCCGCCACCACCGGCAGGCGGGTAATGGTGAGCGTCGGCCAATGCATCACGAACGGCATCGCGAGCGAGGCCAGTAGCACGACGACCCACGCTGTCATGTGCACGTGCGGATTGCGCACGCGAAAGAGATAAAGACCAAACCAGACGACGCCTCCCAGTACAAAGGAGCGCAGCGCCGCCTCTGCCAGAGTTGCGATCATTCTTTCTTCACTCCCCTCACCTTTTTCGCCTTGGCCACCTGGTCAGCCAGCGAGCGCAACTGTTGCTGATCGAGCATCGCATTGTCGACCATGCCGACCAGCACCTCCTCGATCGAGCCGTTGCAGAACCAGTCGACGATGCGCTGCACCGCCTTGGCCGCGACGCGCGCGCGGGGCTCGACCGCCTGGTAGACGTAGGTGCGTCCGTCCACAGTGTGACGTGCGTAACCTTTTTCCTCCAGCCGGCGCAGGACGGTACGAACCGTCGACTCCTTGAGACGGCGCGGCAACCGTTCACGCACGACCTCGGCCGTCACCGGCCCGAGAGCCCAAACCAATTGCATGACCTCGCGCTCGAGGTCGCCCAGTTCGGGCAAACGATCGTCCATGGTGTCTGACCTTGCGGCTGAAGATTTCTTGTAACGTTACGGATCGTCGCATATACGGACGCGCCGCGCAACGGCGTTTCCACCTGAGATGGTGCCGCGGTGCTGACCGATCCGCCCGCGCGCGGGCGGGCGAAGCCGTCAGTAATTCGGCTCGTACATCTGCGACCGGACCAGGCCCATCACGTCATTGGGGACCGGCCCTTCCGCAAGGCCGCGCTGATAGGCGACCTGCGCGACCGCGGCCGCGATCCGAGAAGAGACCTCACGGATGCGCGGCAGCGCCGGATACAGGCTGCCCTGGTCGAGATCGTCCTTGCCGACACAATCGGCGAGCGAATGCGCGGCGGCCATGAACATCTCGTCGGTCACGAGGCGCGACCGGCTGGCGATCACGCCGAGCCCGACGCCCGGGAAGATGTAGGAGTTGTTGCCCTGGCGCGGGACGAACGTCCTGCCGTTGAGCGTCACCGGGTCATAGGGGCTGCCGCAGGCGAACAGCGCGCGGCCCTCGGTGTAGCGATAGGCATCCTCGGCCGAGCACTCCGCCTTCGAGGTCGGGTTGGAGAGCGCGAACACGATCGGATGCGCATTGAGCTTCGCCATCGCCCTGAGCACGTCCGGCGTGAACGCGCCGCCCACCGCCGCAACGCCGATGATCGCGGTCGGCTTCAGCGTCTCGATCGCGGTGGGGAAGTCGGCAATCTGGCCATGGTCGTGGGCATAGCGCAGCTTGTGACCGGACAGGCCCGCCCGTCCCTTGACGACGAGGCCGCGGGAATCCACCAGCCAGTTACGGCTGAGAGCTTCGGCCTCGGACGCGCCCTCCGCCATCATCGCCGAGACCACGAGATCGGCGATGCCGGTCGCCGCCTCACCTGCACCCAAGAACAGGATGCGTTGCTCCCTGAGCTTGCCGCCGCTGACACGCAGTGCCGAGAACAGGCCGGCAAGCGCCACCGCCGCCGTGCCCTGGATGTCGTCATTGAAGACGCAGGCCTCGTCGCGGTATTTATGCAGAAGCTTGAACGCGGAGTGGTTGGCAAAATCCTCGAACTGGATCAGCACGTCCGGAAAGGTCGCACGCGCAGCCTGCATGAACTCGTCGACGAAACTGTCGTAGGCGTCACCCGTGAGGCGCCGTTCGCGCAAACCGAGATAGTAGGGGTCGCGCAGCAGCTCCTCATTATTGGTGCCGACGTCGAGGACGATCGGCAGGCACTGCTCCGGATGCACGCCGGCACAGGCCGAATAGAGCGAGAGCTTGCCGACCGGGATGCCCATGCCGTTGGCACCGAGATCGCCGAGACCGAGGATCCGTTCGCCATCGGTCACCACGATCAGCTTTGCGGGATAGGGCCAGTTCTGCAAAATCTCGGCGATCTGGCCGCGGTCGCGCGAGGAGATGAACATACCGCGCGGACGCTGGAAGATCAGGCCGAATTTCTGGCAGGCGAGCCCGACCGTCGGCGTGTAGATCAGCGGCTGGATCTCATCGATGTTGTCGCAGACGACACGAAAAAACAGTGCCTCGTTGCGATCATGCAAGGCGTTCAGTGCAACATACTTCTCGAGGTCGCTCGGCAGACCGCGCAAGTTGATCAGGACGCGCTCCGCCTGGTCCTGCATCGTCAGCACGCACGCTGGCAACAGGCCGCGCAAACCGAGCGCCGCCCGCTCCTGCTCGGTGAAGGCGGTGCCCTTGTTGAGCAAGGGATCGCGGAGCAACGTCATGCCGCGCGGCGAAGTGGAAGGCGTTGAGTGGGCGTTGACCCGGTCAGGTCTATTCACGAATTCCCCCAAGACTATCTTATGTGAGAACAAACATTGTCGGTCAGCCCTCGATTGAGATCAAGAACGTTGCAGGTCAAGCCCGATTGTGATTTCGCACTGCAGCGACGCGCCTGCGACCGGGAATGACGCAGGTTGCCGCTGCTGCATCGGCCGCAAAAGTTAACGTCCCTGGGCGTGTTCTTCGCCCACAATGTGGGACAGCAGGAGATGTAGAGGCTGGGAAGATCCGCTTCGTCGACCGCGGGAATTTCAGCCCGCCTTTCACCGGCAGGTTGCTCGTGACGAGAAGTGAACGACAGCGCCGTTCAGGAGGGCAAGGACGAAAATCAGCCTGTCGCGCGCCGCAAGGTCAGGTTCGAGGCCGGGTCGGCGGGCGCGGCAATCTGCATCAGGATGGTCTGGGCGGAGGACGCAATTTCGATTCCGTTTTCCTGGAAACGCAGCTTCACGCGGCGATTGAACTCGCGTTGAACCGGCCAACGGCCGCTGTCGGTGCATCGGATCTGGCCGACGATCGACACCATCGACCCATCCACCTTGTCGATGCCCCAAAGCTCCAGGTCGCCGCGGATCGCCGCGCGGAACTCCGGCTCCCGACGCATCTCATCGACAATGTCCTTGAGGATTTGCCCGGCGCGATCGGTATCCTCCTTGTAGGCGACATTGACGCTGACGGATGCATTGCCTGCGCCACGACTCGCATTGGTGATGGTGGTCACCGCGCTGAACGGCACGATGTGCAGGGATCCATCGCCGGCGCGCAAACGAATGGTGCGGATCGAGACGTTTTCGACCACGCCCGTCAGCCCGGAGACACTGACGGTGTCTCCGACCTGGACCGTATTCTCGAGCAGGAGAAACAGGCCGGTGATGAGATCCTGCACCAGCTTCTGCGAACCGAAACCGATGGCGATACCGACGATGCCTGCTCCCGCCAGAAGCGGCGCGACGTTGACGCCGATCTCGCTCAGCGCGGTGAGACCGACGACGGTCGCAATCAGGCACAACAACGCCGTCCGCAGCATCGGTTGAAACGTGCGCAGGCGCGCTGCGCGGGCGTAGTGGCCATCGCGCGACAAAACGTTGACCTGCCGGTCCATCAGCGCATTGCTGGCTTCCCAGATTGCCGCCGCGATTCCCGCGGCAACGCCGATGGTCGCGACCGCGGACAGGAGCCTGCTGCCGATCTGACCGCCATAGAACCAGACGATGGCGTCCACGCCCCAGACCTCCAGCACGGCTACGAAACCGATAAAGGCGATGACGCCAGAGACGATCTTGCGCAGCAGCGGCAGATAGCGGTTGGCCCGGATCTCGAGACCGGGAAAGCGTTGGAGGATCTCCGGATTGATGCGGAAACCGCGGTCGATCAGGCTCAGCGTCACTATGATGGCAACGCGCGTGATCAGCGCAACCGCGATGGTGCCGACGAAATACTGCAGCAGCAGCGAATAGCCGTTGCGGATGTTGAGGGCCCAGACAGCCCATAGCGCGAGATCGAGCGCAATCGCAAGATAGTGCCAGATGCTGGCGAGGCGATTGCGCGCCCTTGCCGCAACGCCCTGCCGGCCGGCCGGCGCACGAATGGCCTCGGCGACCTGGCGGCGGCATTGCAGGATGATGACCACGATGAAGAGATGCACGATCAGCAAGACCATGCGCAGCAAGGCCGCATAGCCGGCGCGATGCAGGCCGAGCAGCAGCGCCACGTTAGCAAAGGCGATGCCGGAGACGCCGACGCCGACGATGCGACGCGCCCAGATCTCGATATAGGCCGCGGTCTCGGCGCGAACCTGAAAGAGCCCGAAGGGCCCTGCCAGCGCCCGGATCAGACAGATGAGCCCGCGCGAAAAGGCATAGGCATTGACGACGGCGAGGATGACGAGGCGGACCGTCGCCGGCTCACCAATCTCGGTGCCGAGCAATGTCGTAGCGATGCCGACAAAGACGACCACCGGGAGCAATTCGATCGCGAGGCGGCCGAGCACGAAGGGCAGACGGAGCAGGAGTTGCCAGGCCCGAGCGAGACTAGCGCGGCGGCGATGCAGCTCGGGCTCGGCGGCCACGGATAATGGCGGCTCGATGATCGGCGCCGCCTGTGCGGGCACGTGCGAAGCCTGCGGCACGCGCGCTTCCAGAAACGCAACCGGACGCCTGATGAGGCGGAAAATCAGCCACTCTGCGCAGAAGGCGCAGCCGAACACCAGTCCCAGCTTCCACGCGATCTCGATCAGCAGGTTGTAGGCAGCAGGGTCGTTCGCCGTCCGCACGATCCAATAATAGAAGGCGGGAAAATGCGTGAGCGTCCGCGCCATGTCGGCGACCTGACGCGATATCTCGCCGATCTCTTCCGAGACCGTCAGCAGGAGCTCCGCGCCGAGGCCGTCGGCCGACAGCGAAGCGGGCGACTTCTGCTCGGGCGCGGGCGTCGTGGCCTGCGGCTGATCCGACACGCTGGCGATCGCTCGCAGCGTATCGATCATCCGGGCACGCTTCTGATCGTCCTGCAGCGTGTCCAGCGCGCGCCGGGCCTGCTCTGGAGAGAGCGTTGCAGCACTCGCCGCAGCAGACGGCGCCGGTTCGGCGCGTGCACCGGATAAAGTTGAGATCGCGAGGAATACGCAGGCAGCGAGAAGCGCCGAAGACAGCCTTTGCGACACGATGAGTCCCCAGAAATGGCTAAGGCGGTGTCAGAACCGGCACCGCCTTTGTGTATGAGTCATGTCGGATCATCGCTATTCGCCCCGGTCCTGTGTCGGAAGTTTGCCACCGCGGCGACTTTCTCTTGGCATTTGTTGCGACGCATGAATCGGGAACCGCGCGTCGACGTTTGCGCAACCGAGCGGCAATCTTCGAGGTAAAGTCGATCTCTCGCGACACGATCACGCCGCCACGGCACGAAGCGCAGCGGCTTTACGATCGATCATTCGGTGGCTTGTTCGGCGCGCGGGAATGCACTTGACACCCTGCCGTGCGGTGGATGCGTCGTCATCGCCGACAGAAATAAAGAGGAATGCTCGAATCACAGCGCCGGGAAGGTAAGGGGCCATGCCTCACTGATGCGGCCCGCTTCACCTTGACCCGGCGTGCCGTTCGCGGATTTTGCCGCTATGCGATAGTCCGAACGAGCTCCATCGCACTTAACGCGGCTGGATCTGCGGAGGTGGTGTCATAGACCTCCCCTTGCTCATGATATGGACGTTACGCGTCGCGCTGGGCGACCGGTGGGATGGTCCTCCTGTGACATAGAACTGTCAAGCGGGAACGGTGGCGCAGCGAGCAAATGTGAAGCGATGGGGAACGGCATTTCGAGTTGGAACCAGCGACAGCGAAAGCTCAGAGAAACATCTCAGTCAGATCCACCGTCGAGGCGTTGCCGATCTGGCCAAAGTGCCTGTCGAGCCAGCTTCTCGCCGCTTCGCGACCCTCATCGCGCAACCGGCACAGCAAGCTCCATTCCGGGTGGAATTGCGTCGCCGTCCCGAGCTGCGACATCAATTGATCATTGCCGATCCAGTGCATGTACATGCGGCTGTGCGTCTCCTTGTCGAGCTCACCATTGTCGATCAGCCGCGTCGCAAAGGCGATCGCGCGCATCTCACGCATCAATGACGAGTTGAAGCTGATCTCGTTGATGCGGTGAAGCACATCGGCGGCGCTCGCCGGCAATTCGTCGCGCCGGATCGCGGTCACCTGCACGATGATGACGTCGTGGCTGCCCTTGCGATAGATCAACGGGAAGATCGCGGGGTTACCGAGATAGCCGCCGTCCCAATAATGCTCGCCGTCGATCTCTACGGCCTGGAAATAGGGCGGCAGGCAGGCCGAGGCAAGCACGGCATCCGCGCTCAGGAGCGGCGTCTGGAACACCTTGATCTTGCCGGTCCGAATATTGGTCGCGTTGAGGAAGAGCTGGGGGGCATCGGCCGAGGAATTCAGGCGGTCGAAATCGACGACTCGCTGCAACAGCGCGCGCAGCGGATTGAAATGGAAGGGATTGAGAACGTTCGGCGGCACCGTGTGGGTCAGGGTGTGAATGAACGAGTGCACCGGATGGTATTCGGGCGGCAGCTTGAGCGCCTGGATCCACTGATTCAGCGGCGAGAAGAAGTCATAGACCATGTCCATGCGCGAGACCTCGTACCAGAACTGGTGCAGGTTCTCCCGCGCGCCATCGGCGCCGCCGAGCGCCATGCCCGAAGCCATCGCCACCGCATTCATCGCACCGGCGCTGGTCGCGCTGATTGCCTCGATAGCAAGCCGCCCATCCTCGAGCACGAGGTCGAGCACGCCCCACACGAACGCACCGTGCGCCCCGCCGCCCTGCAGCGCGAAGTTCACGTTCTTCACGTTCTTGCTGCCGTTACCTCTCACCTTGCCCGCTTCCTCCCTCCCTTCGCTTCACCCTCCAGGGCCTGCTGCACTGCCTTGAACTCGCGCAGCGAGGCCCTGTCGGCGCGCGGAAACTGCAGGTCGAGCCGCTCGAGCGCAGCGACGATGACGGAGCCGATGACGACGCGCGCGAACCATTTGTGGTCGGCGGGCACGACATACCACGGCGCATGGGTCGTCGCGGTATGCCGGACGATGTCCTGGTACACCGCCTGATAGCGCGGCCAGAGCGCACGCTCCTTGATATCGTCCATCGAGAACTTCCACTGCTTGGAGCGGTCCTCCAGACGATCGAGAAAGCGCTGGCGCTGCTCCTCTTTGGACAGGTTGAGGAAGAACTTCAGCACGACGGTGCCGTTGCGCGCGAGGTAACGCTCGAAGGCGGCAATGTCCTCGAACCGCTCGCGCCAGATATTTTTGGTAACGAGCCCGGACGGCAGCTTCTCCCGGGCAAGGACCTCCGGATGCACGCGCGTCACGAGGCATTCCTCGTAGTGGGAGCGGTTGAATATCCCGATGAGGCCGCGCGCCGGCAGCGCGACGACATGACGCCACAGAAAATCATGGTCGAGCTCGTGGCTGGTCGGCGCCTTGAACGCATGAACCTCGCAGCCCTGCGGGTTGATGCCCTCGAACAGCGCCTTGATCGCGCTGTCCTTGCCGGCCGCATCCATCCCCTGGATGATGATCAGGACCGACCAGCGGTCCTGCGCGTAGAGCCTCTCCTGAAAATCGGCGAGACGCTGCTTGTTGGCTTCGAGAATCTTCTGCGCCTCGTCCTTGTCGAGACCGCCCTTCTCGTTCGTCTTGTGGTCCTTCAGATGAAACTTGCCCGAGCCATCGTAACGAAAGGGCGTGATGAACCTGGCGAGCTCGGTGGCGAGCGATTTGGAGGGTTTCTTGTTCATGAGCTCGGCGATGGTTTGCGTTGCGGTTTCAATCGTTCGATGAGGCTACCAAGAATGCCCTTGGGAAGGAATATGATGAAGAGGACGAGCAGCACGCCATAGACGAGATTGTCCCAGCCGACGGCCTTGGTTCCAAATCCGATGCGCAAGCTTTCGGCGAGCAGGATGGTGATGATGGCGCCGACGGTCGGGCCCAGCGAGACGAACAGGCCGCCGACGATGGCCGCGAACACCATCTGGAGCGACACCGCGATGCCGCTCACCGTGTCGGGCGTAATGAACATCTGGTACTGGCAGTAGATCGCGCCCGCGAGCGCGGTCATCAGGGCGCTGATCAGGGTGATCTTCAGCTTCTCGGCGGTGACGTCGACCCCGGCGGCGGCTGCGGCGTCCTCGTCCTCCGAGATCGCCTCCAGCGCGTAGCGGCTCATGCTGCGGTCGATCCAGTGCCAGACCACGAGCCCTGCGAACCAGACCGCCAGCGCGACCAGATACCACGTCGTCTTGTCATCGAACTGGAGCGCCCAGAGCTTGTTGCCCGCCGCGCGGTTGGGCGTATAGCCGAGCGAGCCGCCGGTCCAGTCGCGCGTGGCGGTAATGACCTGGAGCACGATGCCGGAGAGCGCGAGCGTCACGAGGACGAAATAGTGCCCCGTGATGCGGAAGCGGAAGCAGGGATAGCCGACGACAAGCGCCAGCGCACCGGCTGCGACCATGCTGACGGGAATGCCGACCCAGGGCGATACTCCGAGATGATTCCACAGCAGCGCGGTGACATAGGCGCCGATTCCCATGAAACCGCCATGGCCGAGCGACACCAGGCCGAACCTCCCCATCATTGACCAGGATGTGTAGGCGAACGACCAGATCAGGATCAGCACCAGGATGTGAAGGTGATAGGGATCGCGATAGATAAACGGCAGCACGGCGAGCGCGGCAAGCCCGACAGCCCATGTAGCCAGATGCGCCTGTCTCGTCATCGACGCCTCGCGAGCAGGCCGGCGGGCCGGATGAACATCATGACGATGAAGAAGGCGAACGCCAGCACGTAGCCCCATTCGAGGTCGGAGAACAGGCCGCCGAGCGAGATGATCTCGGCGAAGACGAAGGCCGCGATGAAACCGCCGATGAAATTGCCGAGGCCGCCGAGCACGCAGATCAGGAAGGTGATCGGTCCGAACGACAGGCCGACGAAGGGATGCACGTCGTATTGCAGCACCAGGAGGCAGGCGGCGAGGCCGGCGAGCGCGCCGCCAAGCGCCGAGGTGATGATGTAGATCCTCTTGGTGTCAACGCCCATCAACGCCATGATCTGCCGGTCCTGGGAGATGGCGCGGATCGCCGTGCCGGTAAAGGTACGCGTCATGAACAGATAGACGGCGACCATGCCGACCAGCGCCGCGATGAAGGACAACAGCCGGGCATAGCTGAAATTCATGTCGCCGAGCGCGAGCACCGGCAAGCGGATGCCGAGATTGCGGAAGTCGATGCCGAAGGCGACGGTGGCAAAGCTCTGGAGCACGAACAGCACCCCGCCGGTCGCGAGCAACTGGTTGATCGGCGGCGCCGTCAGCAGCGGCGCGATGACGAGATAATGCAACGCCGCACCAAGCAGCGCGACCAGCATGATGGTGAAGGGCGCGGCGATAAAGTAGCTGATGCCGTAGTACTGAACCATGAAATACATGGCGTACATGCCGATCATCACAAGCTCGGCATAGCAGATCCAGGTCACGTCGATGACGCCGAAGATCAGGTTCAGGCCGAGCGCGAGCAGCGCCAGCACGCCGCCGAGCAGGATTCCATTGATCACGGCCTCCAGCAAATAGATGTCGAAGATATCAAGAAATGCCTGCATCGCCTGCCCGTCCTCAGACCCCGAGATAAGCTTCCTTGACCGTATCGCTTGCCAGCATCTCCGCCGATGTACCCGAGCTGCGGATCGATCCGGCCTCGATCAGGTAGGCGCGGTCGACCACGCGCAGCACCTGCTGCACGTTCTGCTCGACGATCAGAACCGTCAGCCCCCTCGCGCGAATGCGCTTCACGAGCTCGAACACCTGCTGCACGACCACCGGGGCGAGGCCCGCGGAGGGCTCGTCGAGCAGCAGGAGTTTCGGATCAGACATCAGCGCGCGCCCGATCGCACACATCTGCTGTTCGCCCCCCGACATCGTGCCGGCCATCTGGTGCCGGCGTTCCTTCAGGCGCGGAAACAGCTCGAAGACGATCTCCAACCGCTCCGCATATTTGCGGCGCGCCATGAAGGCGCCCATCTTGAGATTGTCGTCGACCGAGAGTTGCGGAAATAGCCGCCGGTTCTCCGGCACATGCGCGATGCCCAGACTGACGATGCGATGCGCCGGCGTGGCCAGGACATCGACACCCTCCATTTTGATCGAGCCGCGCGCGGGCCGGATCAGGCCCGAGATCACCCGCATCAAGGTGGTCTTGCCGGCGCCGTTCGGGCCGATCACGCCGACCGCCTCGCCGGCCCTGACCTCGAGATTGATGCCGAACAGCGCCTGAAAGCTGCCATAGCCGGCATCGACAGATCGAAGCTCCAGCATGGCTCACCCTCCGGCGCGGCGGCGCGCTTCGGCGGCCGCGGCTTGCGTGGTCTCGGCGTCGGTGCCGAGATAGACCTCGATCACCCGCACGTCGCTGGCGACGGCGCTCGGCAGCCCCTCCGAAATCTTCTCGCCATGATCGAGCACCATCACGCGATCGACCACGCGCATCAGAACGCCCATGATGTGCTCGACCCAGATGATTGTGACGCCGAGGTCGTCGCGGATCTTTCGCAGCATGTCGGCGGCCTGGTCCATCTCGGCTTCATCAAGGCCGCCGAGGCTCTCATCGGCGAGCAGCAGCTTTGGCCCGGTGGCGAGAGCCTTTGCCAGCTCGAGCTTCTTGAGCCCTGCGGCGTTCAGGCCATCGACACCTGCATGGCGATCGGTCGGCAGACCAACTAGGGCGAGCGCGCGCTCGGCGGCCTCCTCGGCCTCGGCGCGGCTGTGGCGGCCTTGCCCGTAGTAGCCGGCAAGCGCGACATTCTCGAATATCGTCAGGCGGCGAAACGGCCGCGGGATCTGGAAGGTTCGGCCGATGCCGCCATTGATGATCCGGTGCGGCGCTAGCCCCGCGATCTCCGATCCTGCGAACATGATCGAGCCGGCGGTTGGGGTCAGCGTGCCCGAGAGCATGTTGAAGATGGTGCTCTTGCCCGAGCCGTTGGGGCCGATCAGGCCGAGGATCTCGCCCTGATCGACCCTAAAGGAGACGTTGTTGACGGCCGTGAAGCCGCCAAAACGTTTCACCAGCCCGCGAACTTCCAGCACCGCATCCCTCCGCCTCGCCTCGCGCTACTGGTTGCTGTAGGTGGTGCCCTTCGGCAGCGGCAGCACGGCCTCGCGCTGCGCCTGACTCTTCGGCCACACCACATAGGATTTGTCGTCGAGATACTGGATCACGACGGGGAACGAGCGCTCGTTCTGGCCCGCCATGGGCGTTCCCTCGCCGTAGAACTTGACGCCGAAGCCGAGCATTGTGCCGCCTTCGGGGATGTCGGTATCGAGCGCCGCCTTGCGCAACGCGTCCGGATCAACGCCGCCATACTTCTTGATCGCGCGCGGCAGAACGTTCGCCATGAAGACGTAGGTGTTGGAAGCACCGATGCCGACATGGGCGGAACGGATGGCGACGCCCGGCTTCATCTTGTCGAACTCCTCGCCGACCATCTTGATGACCGGCCCAAGCTTCGGGTCCATGGTCTTCTGGTTGGCGAGCCAGATCGAGATCGGATCGGTGTTGAAGATGTAGTTGGCGTCAGCGCCCATGCCCTCCTTCAGCTTCTCATAGACGCCATAGCCCGCACCATGCCCCATCAGCGCGCCGAACTTCAGGCCCTGCTCGCGCGCCTGGCGAAGCAGGAGCGTGATGTCGGGATTGTAGCCGGTGTGGAAAATCACGTCGGGCTTGGCGCGCTTGAGCTTCGTGACCAGTGCGGACAGATCGGGCGCGGTCGCCGAGTACCCCTCCTTCAGCACGACGTTGAAGCCGGCCTTCCGGGCGCCGGCCTCGTTGCCCTTGGCGACATCGACGCCGTAGGCACCGTCCTCGTGGATAATGGCGACGCGCAGGTCCTTGGGCTCCTTGCCGAACTTCTCCTTCGAGTTCTGCGCGATGAAGTCCATCGTCATCATGCCGAACTGATCGCCGCTCGCCTGCGGGCGAAACACGTATTTGTAGTTCTTGTCGGCGAATACCGCGGAGGAGATGCAGGTCGTCATCCACATGAACTTCTTCAACTGCTCGACGCGCGCCGCGACCGGCACACATTGCGCCGAGGAGAAGAAGCCGAGCACCATATCGACCTTCTCCTGCTCGAGCAGGCGGACGGATTCGTTGATGGCGACGTCGGGCTTGCTCTGCGCATCGGCGTAGATGGCCTCGACCTTGTAGCCCTCCACGCCGGTCTTTGCGAAATGATCGAGAATGATCTTGGCGCCGATATATTCGAGCTCGGAGCCGCCGCCGGCGAGCGGTCCGGTCAGGTCAAAAATCACACCGATCTTGATCTTCTTGTCCTGAGCCTGGGCGGATGCCGCCAGGCCCGTCGCCGCGATCGCGACCGTCAGCCCAAGCACTACGTGACTTACCAAGTGACGCACCAAGCGGGCAGCCATGCGCGTGCGCATCAAAACCTCCCTGGACGATTGTGCGTTGCAGTCTTCTTGTTTTTACGTCACGCCCATCACATGGGCTGGGAGATGCGATGTCAAGCCGAATAGCGTCGCGGGCTTGACGCGTCAGCGTGCGGCAAACTGCTGCTCCATGAAGGCCGTGACGAAGCGCGGCATGGTCGGCGTCAGATCGCTGAGCCCGCGGACCAGGTGAATGGCCGACAACTCGGGCTCGACCTGCGCCGCCAGATTGGCCTCGATCCGGGCGCGCGCCGCCTCGCCGGGCATGTCGAGGTCGAGGATCCGGATCATCGCGATCGCATGCCCCGCCATCACGCAATGCCAGTCCACGTCCGCCTGGTAGTCCTCAGGCTTCAGGCCCGTCTCCTCCTCGATCTCGCGGACGACGCTGCCGGGAATATCGAGGGCCCCTTCCCTGACGTCGGCGGGATCCGGCGTGCCGGAAGGAAAATAGATACGGCCGGCGTTCGAGGTGTGCTGACCCATCTCACCCATGACGAAGGCGCCGTCGGATGCACGCAGCGCGCCCATTCCAAAGCCGTTGAACACGGCTTTGTCGGGAAAACCCCAATCTCGCCAGGCAAGGAAGCTGGCGAAATCGGCCTCGAAATAGCGCGCGGAGAAATGGCCGCCTGCCAGCACGGGATCGCGCCCGAGCAGGATGCGGCCGTTCCAGAGCTGCGGCCGCTCGCGCTGCATGTCGGCAAAGTGCGCCCCGATTTCGGCGTGCCGTTCCTGCGCAAACGGCCACGGCTGCGCTTCCACGGTGAGATCGAGCGTCGTGACGCGATGAATGGCTGGAGATGTCATGACGCCTGCATAGCATCGCTTCGCGTCATTTGCTTGGCAATATTACTTTGAGTTCATCCCCGTCGTCTTCTTCGCCTGCTCCACGAATTTGTTGGTGAAGGTCTTGCTGACTTCGATCTTGGCGTTGGCAACCTCGGGCGAGCCTACGCTGAACACCGCGAGCACGGCGTCCGCGCCCTTCGGGTCCATCTTGCCGGTTTCCGAGAACATCGGGATCGTGTTCTTCAGCGCTGCGAGATACAGCTCCTTGTTCTTGCCGACCATCTCCTCCGGCATCTTCGCCATGATGTCTTCCGGCGAATGCGAATGGATCCAGGCGAGCGTGTTCAGCATCGCATTGGTCAGCGCCTGCGTCTCCTTTTCGTGGCCGGCGACCCAGGCCGCCGTCGAGTACAGCGCACCGCCCGGATACTCGCCGCCAAAGGTCTCGAGCGTATCTTTCTGTGTGCGGGTGTCGCTGAGAATGCGCAGATCCTTGTGGCTGCCCTGGAGCACGGTAACGGAGGGATCGAGCATCACGGCCGCATCGATCTGGCCCTGCTCCATGGCCGCAACCGCAGTTGCACCGAGGCCGACGCCGATCACCGCGGTGCCGGCGGGATCGAGCCCGTTCTTCTTCAGGAGATACTTCAGAAAGAAGTCGGTCGAGGAGCCGGGCGCGCTGACGCCGACCTTCTTGCCGGCGAGGTCCTTCACCGACTTGATCTCGTTGGTATGCGACGGAGCGACCACCAGCACGAGGCCGGGATAACGGTCATAGACAACGAAAGCCTGCAGCTCCTGCTTCTTGGCGGCGAGATTGACGCAATGGTCGAAATAGCCGGAGACGACGTCGGCGCTGCCGCCGAGCACGGCCTTGAGCGCATCGGAGCCGCCCTTGAGGTCGACGAGGTCGACATTGACGCCGGCCTTCTCATACTCACCGAGCTGCTTGGCCAGCACCGTGGGCAGATAGCACAGGCAGGAGCCGCCGCCGACCGCGATGGTGACCTTGCTCTGCGCTGCGGCAAAGCCGGTGGTGAGCGTGAGCGCGAGCAGCGCGCCCGCGAGCCTGGCAATCTTGTTCTTCATTGGTTTCCTCCGTTCGGCTGGCGGCACATTAGAGCAGCGGGACTGGCTTGAGAAGCGCTGGGCAAGACACTGGTCATCGGACTTTCGGCGCAATAGCATGACGGCATAACAACAACACTTTATCGGGAGAATCATCCATGAACCGCATCGCAACCGCCGTTTCGCTTGCCGCCGCCTTCGCCGCAGGGTGCGGCGTGACCTACCTGTTGCAGCCGGCGTGGGCTGCCGAGAACATCACCGCACAACTCATCCACACGGGCGAGATGCAAGGCGATGCGCTCGGGCCCGCGAACGAGGTCGGCTACCGCTCGAAAATGTTCATGGCGGCAGACGGCGCCACTGTCTCGATCCAGGTCGGCAACGTGCCCAAGCATTTGCATCCCAATACCAACGAGATCCAGTACATCCTGGATGGGACCGGAACGATCTGGCTCGGCGACAAGGAAGTGACGGTGAAGCCGGGCGACCTCGTGATCATTCCGAAGGGGACGCCGCATGGCGGCACCAAGCCGATCAGCGGACAGGTCAAGGCGATCGCGATCAAGACACCGCCGCAGGCGCCCGACGACACCAAGCTTCTGAACTGAGCTGGAGAGGCTCCCACACGTGTCGGGGCCCGCATCCCTGCGCGGGTGCGGCAACGATCGCACCATGGCTAGCCTCGCCCGTCCGCGGCCGTCGGCCGCCACACCAGAAGCCGGCGCTCCACCATCGTCACGCCCATGTCGATCAGGAGCACGAAGGCCGACAGCACGAACATGCCTGCAAACACGCCGGCAACGTCGAACACGCCTTCGGCCTGCTGAATCAAATAACCGAGGCCCGCGGCGGAGCCGAGATATTCACCGACGACGGCGCCGACCACGGCAAAGCCGACGGAGGTGTGCAGCGAGGAGAACATCCACGACAGCGCCGAGGGCCAATAGACATGTCGCATCAACTGCTGCTCGCTCATGCCGAGCATGCGGCCATTGTCCAGCACCGTGCGACTGACCTCCTTGACGCCCTGATAGACGTTGAAGAATACGATGAAGAACACCAGCGTCACGCCGAGCGCGACCTTGGACCAGATGCCGAGGCCGAGCCACAGCGCGAAGATCGGCGCGAGCACCACGCGCGGCAGGGCGTTGACCATCTTTACGTAGGGATCGAACACGGCGGCGACCAGCGGTTGCCGCGCGAACGAGAAGCCGACCAGCACTCCGCCGAGAGAGCCGATCACGAAGGCGAGAATCGACTCCCAGAGTGTGATCCAGAGATGCTTCCAGATCACACCGCTCGCGAACCATTTGACGATCTGGCTGAACACGTCGGCTGGGTTGGAAAAGAAAAACGGGGGCAGCAGGATCTTGCCGAACACCGGAACGGTCGAGAGCACCTGCCACAGCACGATCGCGACCACGGCGACCAGCAATTGCAGCGAGAGCAGCGTGAGGCGCGACATCAGACCGCCTCCGCCTGGGTGGATTGCGCGTAGCCCTTCATCACCTCATCCTTGAGCACGCTCCAGATCTCGCGATGGAGCGCGTGGAACTCCTTGTCCAGCCGCACCTCGAAAATGTCGCGCGGCCGTGCAAGCTGGACGCGCCAGTCGCCGATGATGCGCGAGGACGGCCCCGCCGACATGATCACCACACGATCGGCGAGTGCGATTGCCTCCTCCAGATCATGGGTGACGAACAGCACGGCCTTGCGGTCGGCGCTCCAGAGCTCGAGCAGGAGATTGCCCATGACCTGCCGGGTCTGGGCATCGAGCGGACCGAACGGCTCGTCCATCAGCAGGATTTTTGGATCGCGGATCAGGACCTGCGCCAGCGCCACGCGCTTGCGCTGGCCGCCCGAGAGCATGTGCGGATAGCGGCCCGCGAATGCGCCGAGCCCGACCGAGGTCAGCCATTTTTGCGCGCGTGCAAGCGCCTCGGGGCGCGGCGTGCCCTTGATCTCGAGGCCGATTGCCACATTGTCGATCGCCGTCTTCCAGGGGAACAGCGCATCGGCCTGGAACAAATAGCCGGCGTCCTTGTTGAGGCCCGCGAGCGGCCGGTCGAACACCTTGACGCTGCCGGCGGCGGGCTTCAGCAGCCCGGCGGCGACGTTGAGGAGCGTGGATTTGCCGCAACCGGTCGGACCGACGATGGCGACGAATTCACCTTGGCCGACGGTGAGCCGCGCCTCTTCGACCGCCGTATAGACGCGCCCATCCTCCAGCCGGAATGCGACTTTCGTATCCTCGAGCGCCACAGCTGTGGGCGTTGTCATCTGCCGATTTCCTCCCAGCTCTTGGCTGGATGCCATAGCCGCTTGCGCCGCCAAGTTCAATTGAGCGGCCAAGCGTGGTACGCATGCGGGGTCGCCTCCATCAATCTCCCCTTGCGGGAGTGCAAGGCCGGGTCCTCACCGATGCCCACCAAATCAGTGATTGGTTATGCGCACGTCGCGAAAGACTTCGGCCCGGTCATGGCTGTCGACGGCGTTTCGCTTGACGTCGCCGAAGGCGAGTTTCTGGCCATCGTCGGCGGCTCGGGCTCGGGCAAGACCACCCTGCTGCGACTGACCAACCGGCTGATCGAGGCCGACCGCGGCACGATCACTGTCGAAGGCGAGGATATCAGCCGTGTCGACCCGGTCGCGCTGCGGCGGCGCATCGGCTACGTCTTCCAGAGCGGCGGGCTGTTTCCGCATCTTAGCGTGGCGGACAATATCGGCATCACGCCGAAGCTGCTGGGCGTTCCGCAGGGGGAGATAGCTTCACGCGTGGACGAGCTGCTCGACCTCGTGCGGCTCGACCGCATCCAGCATCGCGATCGATTGCCGCAGGACCTGTCCGGCGGACAGCGCCAGCGCGTCGGCGTGGCGCGGGCGCTTGCGGCGCGTCCACGCATCGTGCTGATGGACGAGCCGTTCGGCGCGCTCGATCCACTGACGCGCGACGCGCTCGGCGAGGACTATCGCGCACTGCATCACAAGCTCGGCCTGACCACGGTCATGATCACCCACGACATGACGGAAGCGATCCTTCTTGCCGACCGCATAGCAGTGATGCACGCCGGGCAACTGCTTGCGCTGGGCACGCCGGCGGAGCTCGGCCGAAGCGACGATGCCTATGTTCTGGAGTTGCTGCGCACGCCGCGGCGCCAGGTCGCCCGACTGAACGAGCGGCTGCCACAGGGTGGTGCGGCATGAGCCTGATCTCGGATCCGCGCTGGGGGGAGGCGCTGTCGCATCTGCCGGACTATCTCGGCAACCATGTGCGGGTGAGCCTCGCGGCGCTCGCGCTCGGGCTCATCGTGAGCCTGCCGCTCGCGATCCTCTGCCGCAACCGCCCGGTTGCGCGCAACATCCTGCTCGCGCTCGCGAGCATCGTGCAGACCGTGCCGGGGCTGGCACTGCTCGCGCTGTTCTATCCGCTCCTGCTGCTGGCGGCTTCCGCAACGTTCGCCTGGTTCGGGGTTTCCTTTTCCGCCTTCGGCTTCCTGCCGGCAATGCTGGCGCTGGCGCTCTATTCTATGCTGCCGGTGCTGCGCAACGGCATCACCGGCTTGAACGGCATCGATCCCGCCTTGCTGGAAGCGGCCCAAGGGGTCGGCATGACGCCGCGGCAATCGCTCGCCATGGTCGAGCTGCCGTTGGCGCTGCCGGTGATGATGGCAGGCATTCGCACCGCCGCCGTCTGGGTGATCGGCACGGCAACATTGTCCACGCCGATCGGGCAGACCAGCCTCGGCAATTACATCTTCGCCGGCCTGCAGACCCAGAACTGGGTGTTCGTGCTGTTCGGCTGTATTGCATCGGCCGTGCTGGCGCTTGCTGTCGATCAACTGCTCGGCCTGATCGAAACAGGCTTGCGCAATCGCAGCCGCCTGCGCACAACGCTTGGCGGCGTCGGAATTGCGGCGCTGGTCGCCGCGACGCTGGTGCCTTCGCTCGGACGCTCCTCGCCAGCTTACGTCGTCGGCGCCAAGACGTTCGCCGAGCAATACGTGTTGTCGGCCCTGATACGGGACCGCCTGGCGGCGGCGGGCCTGCCCGCAACGGCGCGCTCGGGCCTCGGCTCGAACGTCGCCTTCGAGGCACTGAAGGCCGGCGACATCGACCTCTATGTCGACTATTCGGGCACGCTCTGGGCTAACCAGTTGCACCGCACGGATATCAAGCCGCGCAAGGAGCTGATCGAGGAATTGAAGACGGCGCTCGCCAGACAGAACATCACACTGCTTGGCGAGCTCGGCTTCGAGAATGCCTACGCGCTGGTGATGCCGCGCAAGCGCGCCGAAGCGCTCGGCATTCACTCCGTCGCCGATCTGGCCGCGCATGCGTCAGATCTGTCGATCGCCGGCGACTACGAGTTCTTCTCGCGTCCCGAATGGGCGGCATTGCGCGACGCCTATGGGCTTGCGTTCCGCGCCCAGCGGCAGATGCAACCGGATTTCATGTATGCGGCCGTCGCAAACGGCGAGGTGGACGTCATCGCGGGCTACACCAGCGACGGCCTGATCGCGAAATATGATCTCGTAGCGCTCGACGATCCCAAGAACGCGATCCCGCCCTACGATGCCATTTTGCTGCTTGCTCCCAAGCGTGCCGGCGACGAGCGGCTCAAGGCCGCGCTTAAGCCGCTGCTCGATCGGATCGACATCGCCGACATGCGCGAAGCCAATCTGCGCGCCAGCGGGAACGACGCGAACTCGTCCCCCGACGCGGTGGCCAGGTGGTTATGGACGAAGATCGGACAACGATAGAGTCGAGGGGGTAGCCGGTTTGCGGGGGAGTTGGCTACCCCCTCCCTGCCCCTCTCTGGAGGACGAGAGGGTAGTGCGGTAATTCACGCCCTCACTTCCTGCCGCTGGAACAGCACGTAGCCGAAGACGAACAGGACGATGGTGCCGGCGATGAGGCCGACAGTCTGCGGCCAGGCGATCATGACGCTTTCGCGGAACGGCAATGGTGCGCCCATCACCGCGCCACGGAGCTGGTCGATGAACACGGGCCCCAACGCGCGCGTGGTGGGCGACAGCACGGCCAGCATGGCCTCGCCGAACAGATCGTTCGGCGACAGCCGCAACAGCTCCTGCGTCCACACCGCGGTCGCCGGATCGTTGAGGCCGAGCAGCACATAGCGCGGATCGGGCGGCGCGATAGCCTGTGCCAGCGCAGGCGCCAGCATCGGCCACAGCACGGTCAGAAACAGCCAGGTGCCGAGCGCAACCAGGGCTGCGGTCGCGGGCGAGCGGAACATGATCGAGAGCAGCATGGCGAGCGAGAGCCAGACACCGGCGTAGAAGATCGCTACCACCAGAAACACCAGCGAACGCGCGATCTCCTCGGTACCCGGCGGCACGCCGAGAAAGATCAACCCGAGCCCAATCACCAGCAGCCAGAGCGCCGCGAGGCTGATACCGATGGTGGCAAGCGCGGCGAGATATTTCCCCATCAGCAATGCATCGCGATAGATCGGCTGCGCCAGGATGCGCGACAAGGTCCGCCGGTTATGCTCGCTGTTGACTGCGTCGAAGCCGAGCCCGATCGCCATCAACGGAATGAGGAAACCGAGGATGGCGACAAAGGACGGCAGCGGCGCCTGGTCGATGGTGAAGAGGCGCAGCAGCAGGAACGGATCTTCCGCCGTGTTCTGCTTGAGACTGTTGATCGCCTCATAGAGCGCGGCAAGCGCCGTGAAGACGATGAGCAATTGCAGCATCAGCATGCGGACGCTGGAAACATGATCCGCCAGCTCCTTGACGAAGACCGTGGACAGGCCCTGGAACGGAGATCCCTCACGCCGCATGACGAACGTCTCCTGTGGGCTGAGCCTGGAAATAACGCGCGTAGATCACCTCGAGGCTCGGCTCGTCGACTGACAGCCGCCTGAGCGCGCCGTCAACCGCCACCACCGCGCGCGCCGCGTCCGGCCGCACGTCGCGCTCGGCGGTCATGCGGAAGCGATCGGCGGCGAGGGTCTCGACCTGGGTTACCCCGGGAATCATCGCAAGCCTCCGCGCGATGCCGGCGCCTTCGGCCTCCACCTCGACCACGAAGCCCGCGCCAAGCACCTTGACCGAAAGCTCCGGCACCGAGCCCATCAGCACGATGCGCCCGGCCTGGAACAGCGCGACGCGGTCACAGATGCGCTGCACCTGGTCGAGCATATGGGACGAAAGCAGCACCGTGACGCCTTCGGCCTTGAGCTCGCCGATCAACGCGAGGAATTCCAGCGTTGCCTGCGGGTCAAGCCCGCTTGTCGGCTCGTCGAGAATGGCGATCTCGGCGCGTTTGGCGATGATCTCGGCAAGGCCCAGCCGCTGGCGCATGCCGCGCGAGAAGGTCGCAACGCGCCGGTCCGCGACGTTGGCAAGCCCGACGCGCGCGAGCGCCGCCGCGATCCGCCGCGCTCGCTCGCCGCGCGACAGGCCCATCAGCTTCGCGGTGTAGGCCAGGTTTTCCGTTGCCGTGAGCTGGTCGTAGAAGCCGACCGCGTCGGGCAAATAGCCGACCCGCCGCTTGACCTGCAAGGGCTGGCGCGGCGGATCGAAGCCGAGGACGCTGACCGTGCCTGAGGAGATCTCGGTCAGGCCGAGCATCATCATGATGGTCGTTGTCTTGCCGGCGCCGTTCGGCCCTAACAGGCCGAACACCTCACCCTTTGCGATATCGAAGTCGATGGCGTCCACGACGGCCGCCTTGCCGTATCGCCGCGTCAGGCCGCGCGCCGTGATGACGGTGCCGCGCGTCGCTGTCTTTTTCTCCGGAGTGTTGCTCATCGCCGACCAAACCTCGCAACTGCACCCAGCATCAACAACAGCGCGACGCCGATCACGCCGGCACCCGCCATGCCCCACACCGTCGACGTGCCGACGGTGATACGGAACTGGCTCGAGGCGTTTTCGCCACGCGAGGTGGCGCGGATCGTGGCCTGGTAATCGCCGGCGAGGGACTTGTCGCTCGGCGTCACCAGCGCCTGCACCTCGGCATCCTTGCCGGGGACGAGGCGCTCGATGGCGTTCGGCTCGAACGTCACCTTCCAGCCGCTTGGCGCAGTGCCCGCAAGCGCGATGTTCTCGGCTGGTGCCGTGCCGGTGTTGGTCACCACGATCGGGATCGAGCTCTGCTGGCCGGCGACGGCGCGCGCGCTCAGCAGGCCATCGCGCCCCGAAACCTGGAGCTGGGGCTGGCCGACCACGTCAAGCGCAAGATCCGTCGATGCGGAGACGTCCTCGGCCTTCACCGTCACTTTCACCGGGAAATGTCCGGCGTCGATCGTGCTGGGCGGACGCACCTTCAGCTTGACGTCCTTGGATTGGCCGGCATCGATCGGGATCGAAGACAGCTCCTGCGAGCCATAAGCCTCGGTGAACGACGTCTCGAAATTCGCCGGCGCTTCGGCGGCAAAACTTGCGACGAGATTGCGCCCCGAGTCATTCTTGATCGATAGCGTGTAGTCGAAATTGGATTTCGGGCTGCCGCGCAGCGACGGCAGACTCGATTTCACGCTGAGCTTGGCCGGCAGCTCCTTGGCGAGCGACACCGCAATCGGCAGCTCCGCGTTCGTCCCCTGCCCCTGCGCCTTCACCGTGAGCGTCTGCGGACTGAGATCGCTGTTTGCGGGAACGTCGAGCCTCAGTTGCAATGCGACACTGGAGTCGGGCGCAGGCATGGCGGCACCGACCGGCTGGCCGCCGCCGAGCAGCGTCGCGCTCCACCCCGCAGGCACGCCCGCGACCGAAAGCTGATAGCGCTCCGGCGACAGGCCGTAGTCCTGCAAGCGCAACGAAATGTTGGTGGTAGTCCCCGGCCGCACCGTGACCGACGGATAGTCGGTCATGAGGTATAGGCCCTTGATGTCGTGATCATGCGCGGGCTCGGCGGCATGGGCGGCGGGGCCGATCAAGGTGAGGATAAATGCAAGACGCGCAGCATCAAGCACTCGCATGGACGATACTCCTTGCAAGGAAAGTTGAATCACGGATGGGCATCGTGCCGCCGAAGAGACATTGGCGGCAGCGCGTCGCATCATCGAAGCAATCATGACGATGTTTTGGAAGCGAAGCACCGCGCCAGTTACAAGTCGGTGATTGCAGGCGTTTTCGGCTCAGACTTTAGTTTGAAAAATGCGCGAGACTTCAAACCGACGTGAGCGGGCAAGCGCGGCAACGTGGATTTGTGAACCAAATTTGCACAATGCATCCGCATCGTCATTGCGAGCGAAGCGATTCAGAATCTTTCCGCTGAGCGAGTCTGGATTAGCTCGTCGCTTTGCTCCACAGCAATGACGGCGTGGAAGCGCCACACGTCGACTACACGCGCTACAGCCCGTGGATCATGCCGGCATTGATCAAGAGGCGATTGAGCCGTCGCGCTTCCTGGCCGTCCTTGCAGCCATAGAAGATGCCCTTGCAGCGGAGCATGACGTCCTTCTGCGCGGCGAAGGACGGGTCGAGCGGGATGCCGGCGGCTTCCTGGATCACCAGCGGCAAATAGGCGCCGTCGATCGTGTCCATCACCGCATTGCTTTTCACCGGCTCGAAATTGATGGCGTCGATTGCATAATAGGTGGCGTAGAGACGCGGATCATAATCGTCGAGCTTCTTGCCGAGACTGCCTTCGTCGAGCCCGGGCTCGAGGATCTGCGGCGCGAATTCCGGCTGATGATCGCCATAGCGCACGATCAGGAACGGCTCATTCGGAAATTTCTTCTTCAGTCCGGCCAGGAAGGCCTGGTACTGCTCGGCGCTCATCGCCTGGCGGCGCAGATATTCGTCGATCGACGGTGTGTTACCGGGCGCGCGCCAGCTGGGCATCAGGTCGGGACGAAAGCGCGTCTCCCAGGGGAAATGATTGGCGCCGAGATAGATGAAGCTGAACAGCGGCTTGTTCGGCGGCTGCTCGCCCATCAACTGAAGGGCCTTGTCGTAGAAGAACGAATCCGGCTCGACGTCCTTCGCACCGAGGTCCTTCGCATCATAGAAGCGCTCGATGCCGGTCGTCATCTGGAAGCTGCGCGCGCTCATGAAGGCGCCGTAGGCGGGATACAGCGACATCGCGTCATAGCCACAGCGGCGCAAGCTGAGCGGCAGGCCGCGCTCGACCCGGCCCGAGGCGATGCGCGTCACGAAATAGGCGAAGCGGCCGAAGGAGCGCGACGACAGGCCGGCGAGCACGTTGTATTCGGTGAACCAGCTCGGCCCGCCATTGCTCTCGGCGAGGAAGGTGCGCTGCTTGCCGTCCCAGGATTTGAAGTGACTGCCGTAGCCAGGCGGCACCTTGATGCCTTGCGCGGCACGGATGTCGAAACTGGATTCATCATGGATCATGATGATGTTCGGCCGCCGCCCCGCGGGGTGGCAGGCATCGACCAGCGGCACGTTGAGATGCTCGCCGGTGGATGCGGCCGACTCCATGAAGCCGTATTGCATGAAGTCGGAGACCGCAGTGACGCCGGAGCGAAAGAATTTCGAGAGATAGCCGTCGTCGTAATAGCCGCGCCAGGCTTCGTCCGGATGATAGAGGGAATAGCCGACCAGCGCGGCGAGACAGGCGAGCTTGCAGGCGAGCGCCGGCAGGCGGCGGATGCGGAACGGATCGAGCCACCACAGCGCATACATCAGCGGCAGGATGACGAGGCAGACCCCGATCACCGACCAGCGCAGGTTCGGGAAGATCGTGAACAGGAAGGCGACGGTGTCGCGGTCGATCATCATCAGGTCGATGAAATTGACCGTCATCTGCACGACGTCGTGCTTGAGCCGCGACAGCAGCACCAGCACCACGACCATGGTCAGCGACAGCGCGCCCGACAGCGCCGGGCGGCGGAGCAGCGTGATCCAGAAGAAGTTGAGGATGCCCCAGCTGAGCGCGAAGCCGAGGCGCGAGCTGAAATCGGTCTCGGTCTCGTACATCAGCCCGAGCGCGGGCAGGTGCGGCGCGGCGACGGCGAGGAGGCGCCAGATGCCGATCGCGGCAACGCTCGCCAGCACGGCGGTGGTGGCAGAAGGACCTGGGTTGGGCGCGGACGCCATTGACGACACGCTGAACACGCTCCGGCGCGGTGATGCCAAGCCATCTGGCAACCTGCTGGCGGCCAAGGCGTCCGGCGCCGCCGGAGGGCGCCGTGTCATAAAACTGTAACGGAACAGTCATGGACAGGCAACGCGACGCGCCGTCCGACCTTCGCTTAATGTTAGCGGTCGGCGATTGCCTGGCCCGGCCTCGCGATGCCGGCGATGAAGACGTCGATCACCGCTTCGGCCATCCTTTCGATCTCGCCCTCCTCCACGCCCCAGCGCGGGAAATGACCGTCGAGATTCATCCGGGCGAAACCGTAGACCAGGGCGCGGGCGGCGATCTGGATCGGCTTCAGCTCGCCCTGCCGCAGCAGTCCCTGCTCAGCAGCATCAGCCAGCATGCGCTCGGTCAGCGCAATCAGCTCGGCATTGTCGCGGGTGAGCTCGGGCGAACTGCCGTGGGCGAAGTAGCGCCCCGTCGAGATGATCTCGAAATGGGCGGGGTTGCGCATCGCCCAGCGCAAATAGGCAAGGCCGAAGGCGCGTAGACGAGCGAGCGGATCGGCCGGCGGCGCCTGCGCCAGTACCGCATCGATCTCTGCGCGAAACCGTCGCTGCGCCTCCACGGCCACTGCCGCCATCAGCGCGACCCGGTTGGGAAAATGCCGGAACGGCGCCCCCGGCGACACAGCGGCCCGCCGCGCCGCCTCGCGGACGGAGACCTCACCGCCCTCGCTCGCTAGTTGCAGCGCAGCGTCGATCAGCACGCGGCGGAGATCGCCGTGATGATAGGGCCGTGCTTCGGTGGCGCGGGAGCGGCGCTTTGGAGGCTCACGGGCGGGCATCGAAAACTTCTAGCATCACCCGAACGTGAATGTAAGCAGCGATTACACCGTTGACCACGACAGATCCACCAAATGTAATCGATGATTACATAGCGGAGGACCCATCGTCATGTCGCAACGTCAAAGCTGGTTCGAGGGCTGGCGCCTGCTCGCCGTGCTCAGCGTGAGTCTGATCGCGTTCAGCCTCTGGATCGCCGCGATGCGGCACTTCGAGGTCGAAGGCGTACGGATGGCGATACGTTTTACGGCGCGCAGCTCGCTCCTCCTGTTCTGCCTCGCCTTCAGCGCCGCCGCCCTCGCCCGGCTCTCGCCCAACGCCTGGACGCGCTGGCAGCGCCGCAACCGGCGCTATCTCGGCCTCGGCTTTGCCGTCTCCCACGGTCTCCACGCGATTGCGATCGTCGCATTCGCCAGGATGGATCCGGCCGGCTTTGCCACCGCGACTCGGCCGCGTCCTACGTCTTCGGCGGGATCGGCTACGCCGTCATCATCGCGATGGCGGCGACCTCATTCGACCGCACGGCCGAGCTGCTCGGCCCCCGTGCCTGGCGCGCCCTACACCTTGTCGGCGGCTATTATCTCTGCTTCCAGTTCATGGTCTCGTTCGGCAAGCGCGTGCCGGCGATGCCGCTCCATGCGGTCTTCCTCGTCCCCCTCCTCGCCGTGATCGCACTGCGGCTGATCGCGATGGCAGCGACCCCACGCCCAAGGCCCGTCGCGCCCGTCTAGGCGTCCGGCGTTCGCATCTGCGATGGCCGCCAAGAATCTCGATCGGACGTCAGATCTTAAGTTGATGCAGCACGCGAAGTCGTCTTCGTCCGTTCGCACGAAGGATCACAGTGCGGATGAAGAGCCGAATCTTAGACTCTGAAGTCGCTGGCTTTTTGAAGACTGGAGTGCGAGGCGAAAAGCCTCAGAAACGGCGCGAGATCAAGAATGTGCTTTAAGCATCAATTCTTGGTCTTCAGGTCGCGCTTCAACATCGAAGAATTTGAATGAAGCACCAGCGCTTGGCGCTGAAGAGGAAAGCGCGAGATCGCGGCTAGCGATCTCGCGCCGGTTGTAGTCGCGAAGGTTTAAGATTTGGTTTGGCGAACGAGAGTGCGTCACTTGCTCGTCTCTCGTGTCCCGGACGCGGCGCAGCGCGCAAGCGGTGCACCGCAGAGCCGGGACCTATGGACCCCGGATCAGCAGCGCACCGCTTCGCACTCAGCTGCGTCCGGGGAACGCAAACCTCAGTTCTTCGACTTGTCGACCAGCGCGCCCTTCTTGATCCAGGGCATCATGTCGCGCAGCTTCGCGCCAACTTCCTCGATCGGGTGTGCCGCGAGCTTGGCACGGGTCGCCTTGAACGAGGTCTGGTTGACCTTGTTCTCGAGCATCCAGTCGCGCGAGAATTTGCCGGACTGGATGTCGTTGAGAACCCGCTTCATCTCCTTCTTGGTCTCGTCGGTGATGATGCGCGGGCCGGTGACGTACTCGCCATACTCGGCGGTGTTCGAGATCGAGTAGTTCATGTTGGCGATGCCGCCTTCATAGATCAGGTCGACGATCAGCTTCACCTCGTGGAGGCACTCGAAATAGGCCATCTCCGGCGCGTAGCCAGCCTCGACCAGGGTCTCGTAGCCGCCCTTGATCAGCTCGACCAGGCCGCCGCAGAGCACCACCTGCTCGCCGAACAGGTCGGTCTCGCACTCTTCCTTGAAGGTGGTCTCGATGATGCCGGCACGGCCGCCGCCGACCGCCGAAGCGTAGGACAGGCCGAGGTCATGGGCGTTGCCCGAGACGTCCTTGGCGATCGCGATCAGGCAGGGCACGCCGCCGCCGCGCTGGTACTCCGAGCGCACGGTGTGGCCGGGGCCCTTCGGCGCGATCATCAGCACGTCGAGATCGGCGCGCGGGTCGAGCAGGTTGAAGTGAACGTTGAGGCCATGGGCGAACACGAGGGCGGCGCCCTTCTTCATGTTGTCGTGCAGGTGCTCGCGGTAGATGTCGCCCTGAAGCTCGTCCGGGGTCAGCATCATGACGAGATCGGCCCATTTGGCGGCTTCGGCGACTTCCATCACCTTGAAGCCGGCGCCTTCCGCCTTCTTGACCGAGCCCGAGTCCTTGCGCAGCGCGATCGCCACGTCCTTGACGCCGGAATCGCGCAGGTTCTGGGCATGGGCGTGGCCCTGGCTGCCATAGCCGACGATGGCGACCTTCTTGCCCTTGATCAGGTTCAGGTCGGCGTCGCGATCGTAATAAACACGCATAGTCGTTTCCTCATTGAGGGCCGAAAATCGGCCAATGGTCAGGGTCCGAAGGTGAGATTTGCGGATTTCGGGGGCTGTCTAGAGCATTTTCCGCCCCGAAGGAAACCCGTTTCTGCATGGAAATCCGCGACATCATGCATCCATTAAAACGGGGTAGAGAGAGGCAAGCAGCAGGACCGCCATCACGATGTTGAAGGCGCGGACCAGCCGCTCGGAGGTCAGGACCGGCCGGAGCGCGCTCCCGAACAGCGCCCAGACCACCGTCGAGACCGTGCCGACGACCAGGCTGATCACGGTCTGGATGGCGATATTGACGGGAAATTGGGCAATCGCCGCATAGGCGGTGATGGTGCCGATCACGATCACCCAGCCCTTTGCGTTGATCCACTGGAACATGGCCGCGCCCCAGAAGGTCATCGGCCCCCTGCCCTTCTTCTCGCCCGGCTTGGCCGGACCGGAAAGGGCGATCGCGGCGGCCAGATAGATCAGATAGGCGGCGCCTGCATATTTCAGGATGGTCTGGAGGATCGGATAGGCGAGGAAGACCGTCCCCAGCCCCAGACCGACGGTTGCGACCATGAACGCGAAGCCGATGGTGATCCCGGCGATGTGCGGAATGGTGCGGCGGAAGCCATAGGTCAGGCCCGACGACAGCAGCATGATGTTGTTCGGCCCGGGGGTGAAGTACATCACGACCGCAAAGACGATGAAGGCATAGAGGAGCGACATCTTCACCTCACGCTGTCTTCGGCAGGACTTGCGGGCGCCTGGCAAGCACCATCACCGCGATGCCGCCGATCACGGTCAGCATGCCGGCGAGCCGCAACGGGCCGAACCGTTCGCCGAACACCACGCTGGACGCGGCCGAGCCCACGAACGGCACCAGCAGCGCGAACGGCACGACCTGGGCCGCCGGATAGTCGCGCAGCAGCCGGCCCCACAGCCAATAGGCGATGCTGGTCGAGACGCCGCCGAGCGCCACCATGCAGAGCGCCGTGGTCAGCGACATCTGCGTCAGCGCCTGCCAGGTCGGCGCGGGACCGTTGGCGACCAGCGCCAGCGCCAACAGCGGCACCGCCGACGTCAGGCACAGCCAGGCGAACAGGTCGAACATCGGCACGCCCCCGGGCGCCGCGCAGCAGGAGATTGCCGATCGCGAAAGAGATCGGCGAGATCATCAGCACCGCAAAGGCGCTGACGCTGAAATCATAGCCGACGGTGGCGCAGATCAGGAGAAGACCGAATGCGGCAATGGCGATACCCAGCATCTGCACCGGCGTCGGCCGTTCGCCGAAGGCGAGCACGGCAAAGCCGATGGTGAACAGCGCCTGACTCTGCACGACGACACTCGTGAGCCCCACCGGCACACCATGGGCGATGCCATAGGCCTGAGACAGGAACTGGCCCAAAAACAGCGTGAAGCTGATCGCGATCAGCAGTGGCCAGGCGATCTTGGGCTTGCGGATGAACAGGCAGGGGACCGCGGCAATCGAAAAGCGCAACGCCGTCATCAGCTCCGGCGGCAGTTCGTCAAGCGCCAGCCGGCTCGCCACGAAGGCAAGTCCCCAGACGATCGCCACCATGACGGCGATGAGGATGTCGGCCGGCTTCATTGTCGTATTTCTTCGGGCTCTGTTTCGTTGCGTATTCTTGTCGTTCAGCCTGATCGCCGGCGTTTACGTGGAAGGGGTGGGTTTGCGCAGCAGATAGGTGCCGTGCATCGGAGCGTGATAATCGGCCGAGACCAGCGTGAAGCCGACATCAGTCAGCATGCGCTCCATCACCCAGCCGAAGGTGGAATATTCGTCGCGCATGTGCGTGACGACGCTCTCGCGCGAAAACTCATGGTTCTTGATCTGGAACTCGGCCCATTGCTCGACGTCGCGCTCGGCCGCATCCGGCATCGAGACGAAGACGATATCGCGCAAATAGAAGCTCGCACCCGGCTTCAGCGCGCGGTAGATCCGCGACAGCGCCACCGCCTTCCAGAAATCCGGGAGATGATGCAGCGTGAACTCGCTGACGATCAGATCGTAGGATTCCGGCCGATAGGCGAAGCTGAGCAGGCCCGCCGACTGCGTCGCGACCTTGGCCTTGCGGTCGCGGGCATAGATCTCGGCAAGCGCCAGCATCGCCGGCGAGATATCGATGGCGTCGACCTCGGCGCCCATCAGCGCGGCCTCGGTCGCGAGCACGCCGTTGCCGCAACCGATGTCGGCGATGCGCCAGCCCCGCTGTACGCCGAGCATTTTCAGCGCGGCGCGCGCGCGCAGATCGGCGTCATCGTGGTTGTCGTAGATCGAGGCAACCGCGGGCTCGATGCCCATCCGGTTGCGTTCGTTGTAGTACCAGTCGCGCGCCAGCATGGTTCACATCCCTTCAGGCCCGCGGCCGATCGCGGCAACCCCGGTGCGCGACACCTCGACAAGGCCGATGGGGCGCATCAGATCGATAAACTGGTTGATCTTGTCCGTATTGCCGGTGATCTCGAACACAAAGCTCTCGGTGGTGGCGTCGATCACGCGAGCACGGAAGGCGTCCGCCAGGCGCAGCGCCTCGACGCGATGCTCGCCCTCTCCACGCACCTTCACCATGGCGAGCTCGCGCTCGATCGAGCGCCGGGTCTGCGTCATGTCGACGACGCGATAGACCGGGATCATGCGGTCGAGTTGATGCTTGATCTGCTGGATCACCATCGGCGTACCCGTGGTGACGATGGTAATCCGCGAGAGATGTTTTTGGGCTTCGGTCTCGGAGACCGTGAGGCTCTCGATGTTGTAGCCGCGCCCGGAGAACAGGCCGATGACGCGCGCAAGAACGCCCGGCTCGTTCTGCACGAGCACCGAGAGCGTATGCGTCTCGTTCGGATCGTGGCGGTCCTCGAGGAAATAGGCGGATGCGGGCTGGTTCATGGTGGTCCCCTCAAATGTCTCTCTCGTCATGCGCCGCGAAGGCGGGGCATCCAGTCATCACCGACGCCTGAGATTCCCACGACCGCCGCGGCGTACTGGATCGCCCGGTCCCGTCTCCGCCAAGGCTTCGACGAGGCTTGCGAACGCGGGCTCGCCGAAGCTTCAGCGAAGGCGGCAAGCCGGGCGATGACAGCGGTGTTGTTGCTCTGGCTCGCATCATTGTGCGACCGCCTTCCGGGTCGGCGCCTCCGCCCCGACCCATCGTTTGAACAGGTCGAAATCGATATTGCCGCCCGAGAGGACCAGCCCCACTCGTCTGCCCCCGAGCTTGCTCTTCTCCTGCAGCGCGGCCGCAAGCGCGGCGGCTCCGGCGCCTTCGGCAAGATTGTGCGTGTCGGTCCAATAGGCACGGATCGCCGTGCCCACCTCGTCATCCGTAACCTGCACGATGCGCGAAGCGCCCTTGCGGATGAGCGCGAGCGCGTCCGCGTCGGGAATGCGCGTGGCCATGCCGTCGGCCAGCGTGTTGCTGGTCTCCGTGGTCACGACTGTGCCGGCCGCGAACGACAGCGCGTATGACGGCGCCTCCGTCGACTGCACGCCGACGATCTCGGTCTTCAGGCCGAGCAGGTCACGCGCCATGATGCAGCCGCAGATGCCGGAGCCCTGGCCGATCGGCACGTAGAGAATGTCGAGGTCAGGTGCGGCCCGGAACAATTCGAGCGCATAGGTCGCAACGCCGAGCACGAGGTCCGGGTGGAACGACGGCACCATATGCAATCCGGCAAACTGCGCGCGGCGTTCTGCCTCCTCGCGCGCGGCCTGGAAGTCCTCGCCATGCTCGACGAGCTCGGCGCCAAAGGCCTTCATCGCACGGTTCTTCTCGACCGAGTTGCCGCGCGGCACGTAGATCACCGCGGGCACGCCGTGCCGGCTTGCGGCAAACGCCAGGCTCTGCCCGTGATTGCCCCGCGTCGCCGAGATGATGCCGGGCGTGTTCGGCCGCTCGCGCTTCAGCCGCTCGAGATAGACGAGCCCGCCGCGCACCTTGAAGGCGCCGATCGGCGTGTGGTTCTCGTGCTTGACCACGACGCGCGTGCCCAATCGCTCGGCGAGCAGCGGCCAGGCATGCGCCGGCGTCGCCGGCACCGCCTGCCCCACGATCGCATGTGCGCGCTCGAGCTCCTTCAGGTCGAACATCGCATCACACCAGGGCCTTGCCGCCGGCGAACGCGATTGCCGTGGCCTCGTCATTGGCCTGCTCCGGCAACAGCATCTCGTTATGCGCCTTGCCGGAGGGGATCATCGGGAAGCAGTTTTCGAGTGCCGCGACGCGGCAGTCGAACAGCACCGGACGCTTGACCGAGATCATCTCCTTGATTGCGCCGTCGAGATCGGCGGGCTTGTGCGCCTGGATGCCGACGCCACCATAGGCTTCCGCGAGCTTGACGAAATCCGGCAGCGCTTCGGAATACGAATGCGACAGCCGGTTGCCGTGCAGCAGTTGCTGCCACTGCCGCACCATGCCCATGTACTGGTTGTTCAGGATGAAGATCTTGATCGGCAGCTCGTACTGCACGGCCGTCGACATCTCCTGGATCGTCATCTGCACCGAGGCATCGCCCGCGATGTCGATGACGAGGCTGTCCGGGTGGGCCACCTGCACGCCGACCGCGGCCGGCAGGCCATAACCCATGGTGCCGAGACCGCCGGACGTCATCCAGCGATGCGGCTCCTCGAAGCCGAAGAACTGCGCCGCCCACATCTGGTGCTGGCCGACTTCGGTCGTGATGTAGACGTCCTTGCCGCGCGTCAGCTCGAACAGGCGCTGGATCGCGTGCTGCGGCAGGATGACGTCGTTGTTCTTCCTGAAGTACAGCGAATTGCGCGCACGCCATTGCGCGATCTGCTGCCACCAAGGCTTGATGTCGGGCTTCTTCGCCTCGGCCTTGAACACCTGGAGGATGTCGCCGAGGATGTTGCCGCAATCGCCGATGATCGGAATATCGACACGGATGTTCTTGTTGATCGACGACGGATCGATGTCGATGTGGATCTTCTTCGAGTTAGGGGAGAACGCATCGACGCGGCCGGTGATGCGGTCATCGAAGCGCGCGCCGACGCACAGCATGACGTCGCAGTCATGCATGGTCATGTTGGCTTCGTAAGTGCCGTGCATGCCGAGCATGCCGAGCCAGTTCTTGCCCGACGCCGGATAGGCGCCCAGGCCCATCAGCGTGGAGGTGATCGGGAAGCCCGTGACCTCGACCAGCTCGCGCAACAATTTTGAGGCTTCAGGCCCCGAATTGATCACGCCACCGCCGGAATAGATCACCGGGCGCTTGGCATTGGCGAGCAGCGAAACGGCTTTGCGGATCTGCATCGCGTCACCCTTCACGCGCGGCGCGTAGGAGACGTGCACGTCGGACTTGCGCGGCGGATGGTAGGTGCCGGTCGCGAATTGCACATCCTTCGGCACGTCGACCAGCACCGGGCCGGGCCGTCCCGAGGTTGCGACGTAGAACGCCTCGTGCAGCACTTTTGCGAGATCGTTGACGTCGCGCACCAGCCAGTTGTGCTTGGTGCAGGGCCGCGTGATGCCGACGGTGTCGCATTCCTGGAACGCGTCATTGCCGATCAGATGGGTCGGCACCTGGCCGGTGATGCAGACCAGCGGGATCGAATCCATCAGCGCGTCCGTCAGCGGCGTCACCATATTTGTGGCGCCGGGGCCGGAGGTCACCAGCACGACGCCCGGCTTGCCGGTCGAGCGCGCATAGCCTTCCGCAGCGTGGCCCGCGCCCTGCTCGTGCCGGACCAGGATGTGCTGGATCTCGCTCTGCTGGAAAATCTCGTCATAAATCGGAAGCACTGCGCCGCCGGGATAGCCGAAAAGATCCGTTACGCCATGATCGATGAGCGCGCGCACGATCATCGCGGCGCCGGTCATCTGGTTCGGATCGTGGCTGTTCTCGGTCATTGTCTTGCTCCGGATGCGCTGCTGTCAGCGGCTTCTTCGAGGTTTGGTTCGGGAAATAAAAAAGGGCCCCAAGAGGCCCCATGCGCACCGCTCGGTTTTGGATGGCCGCTAGCCATCCCCGGCGATGCGCCTGGGTACGACGACGATAAGGAGTTTGGTAATAATGTTACGCATGAGGTCGGCCCGGCTTCTCAAAGGTTGCGCGAAACATAGCGGCCAAAGCTCGGTTGTCAAGGCAATGCGGCCATTTTCGCGCGATTTCGAGAAGTGTAGCGGCGATCCGGCGGTTCGGCGAGGGGGAATTTGCTGCTGAGGCACAAAAGCTCGTCATTCCGGGGCGCTCGCGCAAAGCGAGCGAGCCCGGAATCCATAACCCCAGGCCGTGACGTGGCACGAAGCGGCGGCCGGCAGTGGCACGAACTCCTTGGGTTATGGGTTCCGAACTCGCGCTGCGCGCGCCCCCGAACGACGACCTGTGTAACTGGCTCGCGTCTCACCCAGCGTCCCGTGCCGAGCCGACCGCCACCAGCCGCGCCCTCGCCTCCTCCGGCTTCACCCATTCAAACTCGGGCAATTGGTGCCGGAACCAGGTGAATTGGCGCTTGGCATAATGGCGGGTATCGGCGCGGCCGATGGCAGCCGCCTCGTCCAGGCTGATTTCGCCGCGCAGGTGCCGGATCAGCACGGGCACGCCATGGGCCTTCATGGCCGGCAGCAGCGGATCGAGATCGCGCGCGGCGAGCTGCTCGACCTCCTGGAGCGCGCCGGCCCCAAGCATGGCGTCGAAGCGGGCATCGATGCGGGCGTAGAGCTCATCGCGCTCGGGGGCGAGGAACAGGGCGCTGAAACTATCTTCGGGCAACAGCGGCGGCTGGCCCTCGCGATGCCAGTCGAGCAGCGAGCGGCCGGTCGCCTCGATCACTTCGAGCGCGCGTGCGATGCGGGTGCGGTCGCGCACGTTCAGCCGCCCAGCGGCGGCCGGATCGCGACTGGCGAGTTCCGCATGCAGCGCCTCGACGCCGCCCTGCTCGAGCCGTGCGCGGACGGCGTCACGCACCTCGGGCCGGATCGGGGGCACCGTCGAGAGGCCCCTCGTCAGCGCCTTGAAATAGAGCCCCGTGCCGCCGATGAAGATCGGCAGGCGGCCTTGCGCCCAGGCCTCGGCCAGCACGATCGCCGCATCCGCGAGCCAGGCGCCGGCCGAAAAATTCACGGCCGCATCGACGTGGCCATAGAGACGGTGCGGGACCTGCGTCTCCTCGTCCTCCGTGGGGCGCGCCGTGATGACACGCAGATCGCGATAGACCTGCATGGAATCGGCATTGATCACGATGCCGCCGACACTCAGTGCAAGTTCGAGCGCCAGTGCCGACTTGCCGCTGGCGGTCGGGCCTGCGATAAGCACGGCCTTGCTCACTTGCCCCTCGCTCACGAAAACCTCAAATGTCCCTCGTCGCCACGCTGATCTGCAATCCCGATAGTCCCGCGCTCGACTCGACCATCGTCGACGGCGCGCGCGCCGTGCTGCCCTCGGCTGCGCCCGCGCATTGGCTGTTCGACGGCGTCGCGGTCGACATCCCCTTTGGCGCGCAGGATAACCTGGAAGGCGATCGTCACGCGATTGAACAGCGGTTGCGCGAGCTACGCGGCGACCTGCCGATCGACATCGTCGTGCAGCCTGCCGGCTTCCGGCGCAAGAGGCTTTTTCTCGCCGACATGGATTCCACCATGATCGGCCAGGAATGCATCGACGAGCTCGCCGACGTCGTCGGCGTCAAAGCGCACGTCGCAGGCATCACCGAGCGCGCCATGCGCGGCGAGATCGAGTTCGAGCCGGCGCTGCGCGAACGTGTCGCGCTGCTGAAGGGTCTGCCCGTCAGCGTGGTCGACGATGTGCTCGCAAAGCGCATCACGCTCACGCCGGGCGGCCGCACACTGGTCGCGACCATGCGCGCCAACGGCGCCTACACTTGCCTCGTCTCCGGCGGCTTCACGCTGTTCACGAGCGCGGTCGCCGCCAAGATCGGCTTCCAGGAGAACCGCGCCAACGAGCTGATCGTGCGCGACGGCAAGTTCACGGGCGAAGTGAAGGAGCCAATTTTGGGCCGCGCGGCGAAACTCGCGACACTGGTCGACCTGACGGAATCGTTCGATCTCGACGACATCGACACGCTGGTCGTCGGCGACGGCGCGAACGATCTCGCGATGATCCAGGCAGCCGGGCTGGGCGTCGCCTACCACGCCAAGCCCGCGGTCGCGGCTGCGGCGGCCGCGCGGATCGATCATGGCGATCTCACCGCGCTGCTCTATGCGCAGGGGTACAAGCGCGACGAGTTTGTGGAAGGGTAAGCCCGCGCTCCGTCGTCATGTCCGGGCTTGTCCCGGGCATCGACGTCTATCATCATCGGCGGCAGCGCGTGGATGGCCGGGACAAGCCCGGCCATGACGAGAGTTGAGAACGACGCTCTCCTTTACTGCACGCTCAGCGCAACAAACCGCAGCTCGCCGTCGCCGTTGGAGACGAGCAGCAGCACCGACTTCTTGCCGTCCTTCTTGAGCTGGTCGATGCGCTTCTGGACATCGGCACCGCTGGAGACCGCCTCCTGCGCCACCTCCACGATGACGTCGCCGGCCGAGAGCCGCTTCTCGGCGGCATCCGTATTGGCGTCGACATTCGTGACGACCACGCCCTTCACGGTATCTTTGATCTTGTAGCGCGTGCGCAGATCCTTGTTCAGCGTCGCCAGATCGAGGCCGAGCGCCTTTTGCGTCACCGGCTTCTCCGGCGCCGGCTCGTCGGTCTTCACAGCCGCCTGGACCTTGTCGGGATCCTGCAGGCGGCCGAGCTTGACGCGCTTGGTTTCCTCCTGGCCCTTGCGGATGACGATGACATCGACCTCCTTGTCGACCGCCGTATCGGCGACGACGCGGGAGAGATCCTTCGGGTCCTTGATGTCCTTGCCGTCGAACTTGACGACGACGTCGCCGGGCTCGATGCCGGCAGGCTTTGCCGGGCCCTTCTCGTCGACGCCGGCGACCAGCGCGCCGCGCGGCGGCTTGATGTTGAGGCTTTCGGCGATCTCGTCGGTGACCGACTGGATGCGCACGCCGAGCCAGCCGCGGCGCAATTCGCCGAACTGGCGAAGCTGGTCGACGACGCCCGCGACCGTCTTCGACGGCACGGCGAAACCGATGCCGATCGAGCCGCCGGAGGGCGAGATGATCAGCGTGTTGACGCCGATGACTTCGCCTTCGAGGTTGAACAGCGGACCGCCGGAATTGCCGCGGTTGATGGCGGCGTCGGTCTGGATGTAGCTGTCATAGGGACCGGACGAGATGTCGCGGTTCTTGGCCGAGACGATGCCGGCCGTCACCGTGCCCCCCAGGCTGAAGGGGTTGCCGATCGCGACCACCCAGTCGCCGAGCCTCAGCTTGTCGGAGTCGCCGAACTTCACTGAGACCAGCGGCTTCGGCGGCTTGAACTTCAACACCGCGAGGTCGGTCTTCTTGTCGACGCCAACGAGCTCGGCCTTGATCTTGGTGCCGTCGTTGAGAATGACGTTGATCTCGTCGGCATCCGCGATGACGTGATTGTTGGTCACGACGATGCCGGACGTGTCGATGATGAAGCCGGAGCCGAGCGAGTTGGTCTTGCGCGGCGGACCGTTGTCGCCGCGGTCGCCGCCCTTGCTGCCGCCGCCGGGACCGCGACGGTTCTTGAAGAAGTCGTCGAAGAACTCCTCGAAGGGCGAGCCGGGCGGCAGTTGCGGCATGGTGTTGGTGCCGCCGCCCTTGGCTTCGACGGTTTGTGAGGTCGAGATGTTGACGACTGCGTCGATCACCTTCTCGGCGACGTCGGCGATGCCCTCCGGTCCGCGCGCGTAAGCCGGCGAGCCGAACGCGCTGAGCGCGCCGACGGCGATCGCAGCCAGCCCAAGTCGCACACGATGGCGCAAGCGGGACGTGGCAATGGTGGCAGCGGTCATTGTGATCTCCGAAAGAGAATGAGGGATTCGCTCTCCAGACTGCGCTCGAACGGGGTGGCGGCGCAAGCACGGAGGTTAACGGGCCTCAAGACCCGGATAATACGGCGAAAAACCGGCAGCCTTGCTTCACTTTAGCGTTCGCGAGCGTTCGCGCAGGGACCATAGCGTCAGATGTGGCGCCGGATCGCCCAGATCAGGATCAGGCCGGCGACCGCCGAGCCGATACCGACGCCTCTCAGGATATGATCGGGCGTCGCCATTGCGCTCTTCATCGCCTTGCGCATCCAGGCCGGACTCGCCGCGAACATCAAGCCTTCCAGCACAAACAGGATGCCTAAGCCGATGAGGAAGTCGGCAAACGCTATGGACCTCATCGGACTGGAACCTCCCCTTGTGCCGTTCTTGTTCCGCGAAGGGGCGGCGTCGGCGCCGCCCCTGTTTCGTCTTATTGTTTCGGCGCCGCCTGCGCTTCGGCGCCCGCCTTGCCGCTCGGGCTACCGAAGTACCGGAAGAAATCCGAGTTCGGCCGCAGCAGATAGCGGGTGTCGCTCGAGCGTAGCCCGGTCTCATAGGCCGACATCGAACGGAAGAAGGCGAAGAAGTCCTGGTCCTTGCCGTAGGCTTCGGCGAACAGCCGGGTACGTTCCGCATCGCCTGCGCCGCGGGTCTGCTCGGCCTGCGAATTGGCTTCCGCGATGATCACGGTCGCCTCACGATCGGCCTTGGAGCGGATCTCCTGCGCCTTCTGGCCACCCTGTGCACGGAACTCGGCGGCCTCACGCTGGCGCTCGGTCTTCATCCGGTCGTAGACCGCCTGGCTGTTCTGCTCGGGCAGGTCGGCGCGGCGAATGCGAACGTCGACGACCGAGATACCGTAGCCGTCGGCTTCGCGGTCGAGCTGCTCGCGGATGCGGCCCATCAGCTTCTCGCGCTCGTCGCGCACCACCGTAATGAAGGTGACCTCGCCGAGCACGCGGCGCAGCGCCGCGTTCAGCAGCGTCGTGAGCTGGAGATTGGCCGCCTGGATCGAGCCAACGCTCTGATAGAAGCGCAGCGCGTTCTTGATGCGGTAGCGTGCAAAGGCGTCGACAACGAGCCGCTTCTGGTCGGAAGCGATCACTTCCTGCGACGGGTTTTCCAGATCGAGGATGCGCTTGTCGATGCTGATCACGCTGTCAATGAACGGCGCCTTGAAGTTCAACCCGGGCTCGGTGACGACCTTGACGGGCTCGCCGAGACGAACGACGAGCGCCTGCTCGGTCTGCTGCACCGTGAAGACCGAGCTGTAGGCCACGATCAGGACGAGCAGCAGGACGATCAGCGAGACGATGCCTGTAACCGGAGACCTCATCGCGTGCCTCCGCCCTGCTGGCCGGAGGTGGCCGGCGGCCGCTTCGCCGTCAGCTCGCTGAGCGGAAGGTACGGCACGACGCCGCCTTGTCCCGTCGCAGCGCCGTCATAGACGAGCTTTTCCGAGCCGCCGAGCACACGCTCCATCGTCTCCAGATAGATCCGTTCACGCGTCACGTCGGGGGCCTTCTTGTATTCCTCGTACACTTTCAAAAAGCGCGCGCTCTGGCCCTTGGCCTCGGCGATCACTTGTTCCCTGTAGCCCTCGGCGGCCTGGAGGATCTGCGCGGCGCGGCCGCGCGCTTCCGGGACGACACGGTTGGCGTAGGTCTGGGCCTCGTTCTGCAACCGCTCGAGGTCGGCACGCGCCGCCTGCACGTCGCGGAAGGCGTCGATGACCTGCGCCGGCGGGTCGACCTTCTGCATCTGCACCTGGGTGATCTGAATGCCGGAGCCGTAACCGTCGAGCGTCCTCTGCATCAGTTCCTGCACGCCCTGCTCGGTGGTGTTCCGGGCGCCCGTCAGGATCGGCTGAATCTGCGAGCGGCCGATCACCTCGCGCATCGCGCTTTCGGCGACCGCCTTCACGGTGCCCTCGGGATTCTGGATGTTGAACAGGAAGTCGCCGACGCCGTCGGGCTTGATACGCCAGAGCACGGTGAAGTCGACGTCGACGATGTTCTCATCGCCGGTCAGCATCAGGCTCTCTTCCGGCACGTCGCGGATGGTACGGCCGCGCCTGGAGGGATCGTCGATCAGCGTCATGCCGATGGAAATGGTCGAGACCCGCAGTGCCTTGGGCAGCAGCACCGTCTCGATCGGATAAGGCAAATGATAGTTGAGGCCCGGCTGCACGGTGCGCACATGCTTGCCGAAGCGCAGGACGACGCCGAGCTCTTCCGACTGGACGCGGAAGAAGCCCGAGGCGAGCCAGATCGCGACGATGAACAGCACGATGACGGTGATGCCGATGCCGCTGAAATAACCGCCGGGCAGAAGCTGCTGGAGGCGGTCCTGGCCGCGCCGGAGAAGATCTTCCAGATCCGGCGGCCTTGGTCCGACCGGTTGCGGGCCTGTGCCCCATGGCCCTTTCGAGCCCGAGCCCCAAGGGCCACCGCCCTGATTCTTCCACGGCATTCGACAGTCTCCTCGGCAGGGTCTGGAATTGCCCCCCGCCCGCTTTGTCCGGTCCGGCTTTATAGGGGACGCCTTGCCCCCTTACAACGCGCGCCTGACCGCCTCCGAGCTATGCCGCGCTGAGGAAATGTCAATGTAAACATTGGTAAAAGCGGTTAATGTTGCGGCCGCCGACGATATGTCACATAGGAGAAATCGGCGCTGTCATCGCCTCCGGCAGGATGACGGACACGCGCGACCTCCTCCCACTCCGTCTTGCTGATCTCGAAAACAGTGTCGCCCTCGGGCCGCGCATGCACCTCGGTGACTTCGAGGCGGTCGGCGCGATCGAGCCATTGCCGGTAGATCTCGGCGCCGCCGATCACCGCAATCTCGGCAACCGAGCGCCGCAGGGCATCGCCCCGCGCGATCGCATAGGCATCCGCTGCGGACGTGGTCACGACGGCACCAGCCGCGCGAAAGCTCGCATCGCGGGTGATGACGATGTTGGAGCGCCCCGGCAGCGGCCGCGGCAGCGACTCGAAGGTCTTGCGGCCCATCACCACGGGCTTGCCGATGGTGAGCGCCTTGAAGCGCTGCATGTCGGACTTCAGCCGCCACGGGATCGCATTTCCGGCGCCGATGACGCCGTTCTCGGCGATGGCAACCACGAAGATGATCTCCATCACGGCGCCTTCCCTGCAAGCCGCGTCAAGGCAGCACCGCTGACGCGGCACAGCGTCCAGTCATCCATCATGACGGCGCCAAGCGACTTGTAGAACGCGATCGACGGCGCGTTCCAGTCCAGCACCGCCCATTGCAGCCGTGACCAGCCGTTGTCGACGCATTCCTTCGCGAGATAGTTTAGCAGGGCCTTGCCAATGCCCTTGCCGCGATGCGAGGGCCGCACGTAGAGGTCCTCGAGATAGATTCCGTGCCGGCCGCTGAAGGTGGAGAAATTGACGAACCACGCAGCGAAGCCGACCGCTTCGCCCTTCCACTCGGTGATCGCGCAATAGAGTCGCGGGTTCTCGCCGAACAGCGCGTCCGCGATCATCGCTTCCGTCGCTTCCACCTCGTGCGTGAGCTTCTCGTACTCGGCGAGCTCGCGGATGAAGGAGAGAACGAGTCCGGCTTCACCCGGGCGCGCACGGCGGATGTTGAGCGACATTCGCTAAAGCGCAATGGTTTCGGGTTGAATCATCATCGCGCTTTCTTTCTTGCGCATGATCTCCGCGCAAACGCTCTGCGTTTGTCGCGAGGAAAACCGCTGCGCACTTTTCCGGATCATGCGCTATACGGCGACTTCCGCCTTGATATGCGGATGCGGGTCGTAGCCGACGAGCTCGAAATCCTCGAAGCGGAAGGAGAAGATGTCCTTCACGTCCGGATTGATCCGCATCACCGGCAGCGGACGCGGCGTCCGCGTCAGTTGCAGCCGCGCCTGTTCCAGGTGATTGGAATAGAGATGCGTGTCGCCGAGCGAGTGCACGAAGTCGCCGGGCTTCAGGCCCGTGACCTGCGCGACCATCATGGTGAGCAGCGCATAGGAGGCGATGTTGAAGGGCACACCGAGGAAGACGTCGGCCGAGCGCTGATAGAGCTGGCACGACAATTTGCCGTTTGCGACATAGAACTGGAACAGCAAATGGCAGGGCGGCAGCGCCATCTTCTCGACATCTGCCGGATTCCAGGCCGTGACGATCAGCCGGCGCGAGTCCGGGTTTTTCTTGATCATGTCGACGACATTGGCGATCTGGTCGATGCTGCGCCCGTCGGCTGTGGGCCAGGAGCGCCACTGATGACCGTAGACCGGCCCGAGATCGCCATTGGCATCCGCCCATTCGTCCCAGATGGTGACGCCGTTGTCGCGCAGATATTTGATGTTGGTGTCGCCCTTCAGGAACCACAACAGCTCGTGCACGATCGCCTTCAACGGCAACCGCTTGGTGGTCAGCATCGGAAAACCGGCCGACAGGTTGAAGCGCATCTGATGTCCGAACACCGACAGCGTGCCGGTGCCGGTCCGGTCGCGCTTCTCGGCGCCGTCCGAAAGAATCCGCTCGAGCAGGTCCTGATACTGGTGCATGTGCGTGCGCTATGGGCCTTTTGGGAGGTCGGCGAACTTAGCGGCCGGCCCCGTGCTGCGACAGCAGCGATTCGCTGCCTCGCACAGATTATACCCGGAAAAGTGAGCCTTCCGCCGGCAAACGACAAGGGGCGGAACTTGCGCCCCGCCCCTGTCCTACCCTCTTGATAATACTGGCCAAGTTCGCGAGCGCCGGCCTCAGTTCTCCGATTCCGTGAACACCTCGTCGCGCTTGGCGCGCAACACCGGCAGAATCGTGAGCACCAGGAGGCCGGCTGCGATCGCGAGCAGCACGGCCGAGAGCGGCCGCGTCACGAACACGCTCCAGTCGCCGCGCGAGATCAGCAGCGCACGGCGCAGGTTCTCCTCCATCAGCGGTCCGAGCACCATGCCGAGCAGCAGCGGTGCCGGCTCGAAATCGTGCTTGATCAGCCAGTAGCCGACGAGGCCGAATACGCCTGCGAGAATGACGTCGACCGGCGCGTTGTTCACCGAGTAGATGCCGATCGCGCAGAAGATCACGATCGAGGGGAACATGAGCCGATAGGGCACGCGCAACAGGCGGACCCAGATGCCGACCAGCGGCAGGTTGATGATGATCAGCATCAGGTTGCCGATCCACATCGAGGCGATCATGCCCCAGACGAGGTCCGGCTGCTTCTGCATCACCTGCGGGCCCGGCACGATGCCGTGAATCGTCATCGCGCCGACCATCAGCGCCATCACCGCATTCGGCGGGATGCCGAGCGTGAGCAGCGGGATGAAGGAGGTCTGCGCCGCCGCGTTGTTGGCGCTCTCCGGCGCGGCCACGCCCTCGATTGCGCCGCGGCCGAACCGCGACGGATTCCTCGCGATCTTCTTCTCCAGCGTATAGGAGGCGAAAGACGCGATGACGGCGCCGCCGCCGGGGAGGATGCCGAGGATCGATCCGAGGACGGTGCCGCGTCCGATCGCGGGCGCCGAGTCGATCAGGTCTTTCCTGGTGGGCATCAACCCCGTGATCTTCTGCTGCACGAGATCGCGATTCATCTCCGCGCCGGCGTCGAGGTTGCGGATGATCTCGGCAAAGCCGAACACGCCCATCGCCACTGTCGCGAAGCCGAGACCGTCCGCGAGCTCCGGGATATTGAACGCCATGCGCGAGGCACCGGTCTCGATGTCGGAGCCGACCATCGACAGCAGCAGGCCGAACACGATCATTGCAATCGCCTTGAGCACCGAACCTTTCGCCAGCACCACGGCGAAGATCAGGCCGAGCACCATCAGCGAGAAGTATTCGGCCGGACCGAAGGCCAGCGCGAGCTTTGTGAGCGGCGCGCCGAGGACCGCGATCAAAACGGTCGCAACGCAGCCGGCGAAGAACGAGCCGATCGCCGCAATCGCCAGCGCCGGACCGGCACGGCCCTGCTTGGCCATCTGATGGCCGTCGATGGCCGTGACGACGGAGGTCGCTTCACCGGGGATATTGACCAGGATCGAGGTGGTCGAGCCGCCATATTGGGCGCCGTAGTAGATGCCGGCGAGCATGATCAGCGCGCCGACCGGCGGCAGACCGAAGGTGATCGGCAGCAGCATGGCGACCGTTGCGACGGTGCCGATACCCGGCAGCACGCCGACCAGCGTGCCGACGAGGGCCCCGATCAGGCACATGAGGATGTTGATCGAGATCGGAAGCGACAAACCGTAGAGCCACCAGGGTGACCACCAGCTGATTTGAAACACGACACCGAAACCGAGACCGAGATTGTGAAAGAGATCGAGCATCACGCCCTCACTGGACCAGGAATCGCGGGAACATCGGCATCGGCAATCCCAGCACGTAAGGGAATAGCAGCGCGCAGCCGATCGTCAGGCACGCGCCGACGATGATGGCCTCGATCCAGCGGGTCTCGTGCGAGCCCATCGCCGCGATCAGGAAGCTGGCGAACGCGCAGACGATCAGGCCCAGCGGCCGGATCGCCAAGGCAAAGAAGACAATCGCCGCCATCACGAACAACGGCCCGCGCCAGGAATAATGCGAGAGCCCGGCCCCCTCGACAAGAAGTGCCGTCAACGCGATGGCGGCGGCCAGCGCGACCAACAGCCCGCCGAACATGCGCGGCGCGGTGCCGGCGCCGAACTTGAAGCCCTGCATGCCGTGCAGATCGCTGGACGCCCAGAGTGCAAACAGCGCCACCGCCATCAGAACGATGCCACCGATATAATCCTGCGGCGCGCGGATGATCATGAAGAGCGTGAGGATCGCGACCGCAAACAGCGGATAGGAATAGATCAGCGCCAGCAGCACGTCCGAGGACAGCGCCTTCTTGGCATCAGCGCCGAACGACACGAACGCCGCAGCGGGCGCCCCCGCCAGAAGCGCGGTCGCGTGGCTGATCAGGACTGTGGCCGGGCCACGTCCGCCACCCCATCCGAAGATCGTCCCGATCGACCAGATGAATTCGAAGATCTGCGGCGCAAGCGCCAAAAGCACGATGCCGATTGCGACCGACGTGTTTCGCGTCGCTGTCGCCGAGTGGCCCATTGTGTCGGCCATGCATGTCTCCTCCGCGACCCGCAAGTCACGAGTACTGTTGTTCTATCGGCTGGAAGAGGACCCCCACCACCGATCACTGCCTAGCGATTTTCGTCACACAACGCCAGCAAATCCCAACAGCCCCCCGGCGAGCAATAGCCAGAGCGGATTGACGCGCGACATCGAGGCAAGCACCGCAACGCTTCCCATCAGCAGCGCGGCGATCACGGTGTGGATGGTTGATTGGGCGAGGACCAGCGCACTGGCCGCCATCAGGCCGATCGACAGCGGAACCAGTGCAGCCTGGATCATGGCGGGCCAGCGCGACTGGCTGGGACGATTGAGGAGACGGCTCACATAGTAGGCAAGCAGGGCTGTCGGCAGGCACATCGCCAGCGTTGCCGCTAGCGCGCCAGGAACGCCGGCAACCGCATAACCGATCAGCGTGACGATCAGCACGTTCGGACCAGGCGAGAGCTGCGAGATCGCGAAGGCGTCGGCGAACTGCTTGTCGGTCATCCAGTGATGCACGTCCACGGCGATGCGGTGCATCTCCGGCACTGCCGCGGCCGCGCCGCCGACCGCGAACAGCGACATGAGGCCAAAGGTCGAGATCAGCGCCCAGATCGGGTTCTCACTTTTCATGCTGCTACTTTCCGTCGCAGGGCAACCGTGACGGCGATGCTGGCGGGGATCGCGACCAGCAGCACCGCCTGGAGCGGCAGCCGCAGCACACCGATCGCGACGAACACGGCGGCCATCAGGACGAGGGCGATGGCGTCGGCACGTTTCAAGAGCGGCGTCATCATGCGAAAGACCTCCGCAATCAGCAGCCCAACGGCCGCACAGGACACCCCCGCAAGGGTGCGACGCAAAACCTCGAGCTCGCCGAAATGGGCGTAGAGCACCGCGAGCGCCGTCATGATCAGCGTCGGCGGCACCAACAGCCCGGCGAAGGCCGCAACGCCGCCGGCAAGCCCGCGCAGGCGCGAGCCGAACACCATCGACAGGTTGACGATGTTGGGGCCGGGGAGGAAATGGCAAAGTGCAAAGGTCTCGTTGAACTCGTCCGCCGTCATCCAGCGATGATCTTCCACGATCGCCCGCCGCGCGAACACCAAAACCCCGCCGAACCCGGCCAGCGACATCCTGGCGAAGGCCATGAACAGGGCGAAGAGACCCGGCGGGACGGTCTTGGCGGGGATATCCGGCTCCTGAACGGCCGGGGCGAAATCCGAGGACATCGCGGCAGCTTAAGGGGGCGGCCATCCCGGCGCCAAGGCCGGCCTTGCGGGCGGCCGGCACCTATCCAAAGGAACTCGCGTCAAACCCCTGTCTTTCCCGACCTTTACACCCTATATTGGGGGTGCCGGCTTGCCGGCTATGGAAATAAACGGTCGTCGCAATAAACCATTCGGACCCGGGGGCGGTACCCGGCGCCTCCACCAAAGCCCACCGGCGGGCTACCCAAGAAGCGGGCTTTGGCGGGGGCGAAATAGGATCGACGAGGGCGTAAAGGGCGTGCTTTTTCCCGGTATTGTTCCGCCGTTATCGGGCTACTGCAATAGTTGCCAACGACAACTTTGCTCCGGTTGCTCAGGCTGCGTAACGCAGTTTGAAAGACCACTTTAAAGTCCTAGCGGGTTAAGCTCCGCTAGGCGGGGTTCGGAGGCACCTGGCAACAGAAGCCTCCACTTCCATTTTTCTCCCGCCCATTTTTTCTCGCGGGCGGGGACTCCTGCTCGCCGGTCGAGCGCGTTACCATTGCGGCTTGGCGAGTCGGCGCGGCACCGGCTCGGGAAATGCGACAGGACCGATAGTCAGGATCCATAATGGCGACCGATCATATCCGATACGACGTGCTGGCACGCGACGCATTGCGCGGCGTGCTGCGGAAGGTGCTGAGCGATGCCGCAGCGCACGGACTGCCGGGCGAGCATCATTTCTTCATCACCTTCGTATCGAAGGCGGAGGGTGCAAAGCTGTCGCCGCGACTGCTTGCGCAATACCCCGAGGAGATGACCATCATCCTCCAGCACCAGTTCTGGGATCTGACCGTGCTCGAGGACCGCTTCGAGGTTGGTCTGTCCTTTGGCGGCATCCCGGAGCGACTGGTGGTGCCGTTCAGTGCGATCAAGAGCTTCCTCGACCCGTCGGTGAAATTCGGCCTCCAGTTCGACACTTCCGATGTGGCGGAAGTACCGCCCGCGGCACTCCCCGCAGCCCCTGCTCCCTCGGCCGTTTCGGTCCCCGTTGCGGCTGCCGAGCAGGCGGAAGCGGAGGACGAGCCCGCCGCACCCAACCAAGGCGGTGCCGAGGTCGTGCGGCTGGATCGCTTCCGCAAGAAATGATCTAACGTCGCGACGCGCGGCAGCCCAAGCGCGGTCAAACCACCTATATAGATGAGCACCGAGAAGCTGCGCGCATTGCGTGCGGCAGAATGGATGTGCTCATGGACAAGACGACCCGCCCCTCGCGCCGCTCCTCCACCCGGATCGAGACCGACAGTTTTGGTCCGATCGAGGTCCCCGCCGACCGTTACTGGGGCGCGCAGACCGAGCGATCGCGGCAGAACTTCCGTATCGGCGAAGACCGCATGCCGATCTCGCTCGTGCATGCGCTCGGCATCGTCAAGCTTGCGGCAGCCCAGACCAATCGCGAGCTCGGCCTTCTCGACCAGCGCCGCGCAAACGCCATCATCCGCGCCGCGCGCGAGGTGATCGAGGGCAAGCTCGACGACCACTTCCCGCTGGTGGTGTGGCAGACCGGCTCGGGCACACAGAGCAACATGAACCTCAACGAGGTGATCGCCAACCGCGCCAATGAGCTGCTCGGCGGCGAGCTCGGCGCCAAGAAGCCGGTGCATCCCAACGACCACGTCAACATGAGCCAGTCGTCGAACGACTCTTTTCCTACCGCGATGCATATCGCGGCCGCCGGCCGGATCACGGCTGATCTCATTCCTGCGCTCTCCGAGCTGCTGGTCGCGCTGCGCAAGAAGGAGAAGGCGTTCGCGAAGATCGTCAAGATCGGCCGCACCCATACCCAGGACGCGACGCCGCTGACGCTCGGCCAGGAGTTTTCCGGCTACGCCGCACAGGTCGAAAGCGGCATCGCGCGATTGAAGGCCGCGGTAAAGGATCTCTACCCGCTGGCCCAAGGCGGCACCGCCGTCGGCACCGGTCTCAACTCAAAGCCGCGCTTTGCAAGACTGTTCGCCAAGCATGTCGCGACCATCACGAAACTGCCCTTCACCAGCGCCGCCAACAAGTTCGAGGCGCTGGCGTCGAACGATGCCTATGTGCTCGTGCACGGCGCCATCAATTCGGTGGCGACGGGGCTGTTCAAGATCGCCAACGACATTCGCCTGCTGGGATCGGGCCCGCGCTCGGGGCTGGGCGAGCTGATCCTGCCCGAGAACGAGCCCGGTTCCTCGATCATGCCCGGCAAGGTCAACCCGACCCAGTGCGAGGCGATGACCATGGTGTGCTGCCAGGTGTTCGGCAATCACACCGCGATCACGCTGGCCGGCAGCCAGGGGCATTTCGAGCTCAACGTCTTCAAGCCCGTGCTCGCTTACAACATGCTGCATTCGATCCGGCTGATGGCCGACGCCGCGCGCTCCTTCACCGAGCATTGCGTCGCGGGCATCCGCGCCGACGAGAAGCGGATCCGCGAGCTGATGGAGCGCTCGCTGATGCTGGTGACGGCGCTGGCGCCGAAGATCGGCTACGACAACGCGGCCAAGGTGGCGAAAACGGCGCATGCCAACGGTACTACGCTGAAGGAAGAGGCGGTCCGGCTCGGCTTCGTGTCGGCGGACGAGTTCGAGCGGCTGGTCCAGCCCGAAAAGATGACCCACCCCGGCTGATTTCCGAATTTCGATAGGCCTCCGTAAAGATACGGAGGAAAAAACGGCAGGAAATGTGAGGTTCGGGCAAGGAGATTTGATTACCGTCAATGTTCTGGCCCTGGCGCATGCTAGGCGGGTATTTGCCCTGACCGGGCGAAATTGATTGTTCGATGGTATCAGAGGCCGATTGACGAGGACCAAATGGCGATCAAGTGTCACGGAGCGCGGCTCAGCGCCTTATTTCCGGATGTTTCACCCCGCCCGCTGAGGATCGAGTGATGGAGACGCGGCATGGGGAACGTCATCAACCTGAAGCGCTTCCGGAAGCGCGCCGAGCGGGAAGCCTCGGCGAAGCAGGCGGAGGCCAACCGGGCGAAGTTCGGCCGCAGCAAGGCCGAACGATCAGTGGAGGAGAAGCGCGAGGCCCAAGCGAAGGAGCGCCTGGATCAGCATCGGATCGAGCGCGAGGAACAGCCATGAAATCGCCCGTAGTCAAGCGATCGATCGTCGTAGCCGGCCACAAGACCAGCGTGAGCCTGGAAGAGGCCTTCTGGAACGGCATGAAAGAGATCTCCGGCCTGCGCAACATGACGCTGTCGGAGCTGGTTGGCGAGATCGACAACAATCGCCAGCAGGGCAACCTGTCGTCCGCGATCCGCCTGTTCGTGCTCGATTACTTCAAGAACCGCGCTATGGCCGTCCTGCCCGAGCAGAAGGTCGCGGCGCAATAAAGCGCCCGAGGCCGCTCGACAAACCCCACCGTGAGGCCCGCACTTTATAATCACTCTAAGGTGCGGTCCCGGCTGCGCGAGCGTGCTTGACCTGTCCCGCTGCCGTTGAAAATACAAGGGCATGACCGACGACAAGATCACGCTCCGGCAAACATCCACGCAGCTGCCCTCAGGTTCGCCTCTGGGGCTGGCCGAACGCGGCTATTCGGGCGTTATCCAGCATCTGTCCGCCAGCGGTGCGGGCTCGGCCCTCTCGGATGTCGAGCTGGAAAGCCGCCTGATCGAGCTCGGTTTCGTCGAGGGCGCCAGGGTCGAGATCCTGCACGAGGGCATCGTCGGCCGTGACCCGATCGCGGTGCGCGTCGACAACGTGACCATCGCGGTGCGCCGTCGCGAAGCCATGGCCATCATCGTCGCGTAACGAGCGATCGAACCACCGACTCAGGCCTTTGATCCCATGGAAGCTCCCCTGTTGCATCTGGCCCTGGTGGGCACGCCGAACAGCGGCAAGACCTCGCTGTTCAACGCGCTGACCGGCAGCCGGCAGAAGGTCGCGAACTATCCGGGCGTCACCGTCGAGCGCAAGGAAGGCTTCTTCGTCACTCCCTTGGGACGCCAGGTCTCGGTGGTCGACCTGCCCGGCACCTATTCGCTGCGCGGCCGCAGCCCGGACGAGGAGATCACCCGCGATATCGTGCTCGGCAAGGCCTCCGGCGAGACGAGACCCGATCTCGTGCTGTGCGTCGCCGATTCCACCAATCTGCGCCTCACTATCCGCCTTCTGCTCGAGCTCAAGCGCACCGGACGGCCGATCGTGCTGGTGCTCAACATGTTCGACATCGCGACCCGCCGCGGCATCACCGTGGACGTGGCGCAGATGGCCGACGCGCTCGGCGTGCCCGTGGTCACCTCGATCGCGGTGCGCAAGGGCGGCACGGCCGACCTCCTCAAGCTGACCGACGAGATCTCGGCGCAGGTGCAGCCGCAGCCCCAGGAGAACAGCTGGCGGCCGCTCAGCGTCGCCGAGTTGCGCGCCACGCAGCGCGAGGCCGACCGCATCATCACCTCCACCGTCAGCCTGCCGAGCCGGCCCGACACCTGGACCGCACGGATCGACGCCGTGGTGCTGCATCCCGTCGGCGGCCTCATCGTGCTCGCCTTGATCCTGTTCGTGATGTTTCAGGCCGTGTTCGCCTGGGCGCAGCCGCTGATGGAGCTGTTGTCCTCGTCATTCGACGCGCTTGGGCAGTTCGTGCACGACACCCTGCCCGCCGGCCTGTTGCAGAGCTTCCTCCAGAATGGCGTGATCTCCGGCGTCGGCAGCGTCATCGTGTTCCTGCCGCAGATCATCATCATCTTCCTGTTCATCCTGCTGCTGGAAGATTTCGGCTACATGGCGCGCGCGGCGTTCCTGATGGACCGCATCATGGGCGGCGCCGGGCTGCACGGCCGGGCCTTCATTCCGCTGTTGTCGAGCTTTGCGTGCGCGATCCCCGGCATCATGGCGACGCGCGTGATCGACAACAGGCGCGACCGGCTGACCACGATCCTGATCGCGCCGCTGATGACGTGCTCGGCGCGCATTCCCGTCTATACGCTGATCATCTCGGCCTTCATTCCGGCGAAACAGGTCTGGGGCTTCATCAACCTCCAGGGCCTCGTGATGTTCGGCCTTTACGCTGCCGGCATCATCAGCGCGCTTCTGGTCTCGTTCCTGATCAAGTTCTTCATGCTGCGCGACTACGCGCCGGCGCCCTTCATGCTGGAGCTTCCCGACTACAAGATGCCGCGGCTGAAATCGATCGCGATCGGCATCTTCACGCGCGCCAAGATGTTCCTGCAGCGCGCCGGCACCACGATCTTCTCGATGATGGTCTTGATCTGGTTCCTGGCCTCGTTCCCGCAGCCGCCCGCTGGCGCGGCGGACCCCGCCATCAACTACAGCCTCGCCGCGATCCTCGGCAAGGCGATCGCGCCGCTGCTCGCTCCCGTCGGCTTCAACTGGCAGATCGCGGTGGCGCTGATCCCGGGCATGGCGGCGCGCGAGGTCGCGGTGGCAGCCCTCGGCACCGTCTATGCGATCGAGGGCGGCAAGGAAGCCGCCGAGCAGATCGGCCAGGTTCTGGCGACGAAGTGGTCGCTGGCAACCGCCCTGTCGCTGCTCGCCTGGTACATCTTCGCCCCGCAATGCGCCTCGACGCTCGCAGTGATCCGGCGCGAGACCGGAAGCTGGAAGTGGATGGCGACCACTTTCGCCTACATGCTGGCACTCGCCTATGCCGCGAGCCTTGCGACCTACAACATCGCGGTGGCGCTGGGCGCCGGCTAGCTCTTCGCTATCGGCGGGCTCGCTTCCTCGGCCCCAAAACCAAAGCTCGAAAACAACCCCATGCAAAGTAGCCGGCGATGGCCGGCGCCGCCCCTGCATATTCGGAAGATGCGCTGATGCGTCGGGCAAATCAGCGGCACAACGCCATCATCAAGACTTGGCAAGCCCATGCTTCGCCCGACTAGTCGGCACGACCGACATTCCCATCGGCGTATCGATCGACGAGCCGCGAAGTTGGGGTCACCGGAAATGGTGACTTTTGGGAACGAACCACCTGGCCAGGACCCGCACCTCGTCTTCGCATGTTTCCAATGCGATCTTCTGGGCGAGCATCACATCGCCGATTGGCAGATCACCAACCGTCGTGAAGCATAGCCCCTCGAGGAGGCGACCTCTTTTGTCGATCTCGCATACATTGACCGAGGTGCCCGGAAAGATCCTGTACCGATTTCCGGTGTTGCCTCCGACCACATCGAAGTAACCCTTGCTTGCGAACTGCTCTCGCTGCTCCTGCGACAACCACTCTCGCAGCATTCGTAGCGACCGCCCCTCGGGCGTGGCCTCTACCCCGTGCCTTATGAAAAGGGCTCTTGTCGCTCTCATGCGGGAGCGGCTATCCAACGGCAAGGGTCGAAATCGAAACATGACAGGAACGGGCTACCCGCCGATCAGCCTCGGAAAAAAGAGCGTCTCTTCCGCTGTGGGGTCGAACGATCGGACTTTCGATACCTGACCTTCACTGGTCCTGACCGCCGCGGTGAAGCCAATCCCGGTCAGTTCGTGAAACCGCCGCTCTGCCTGGGCCAGTCCCTCTGCGTCGTCGGAGTTGAAGGAATAACGGCTATCGCCACTGCGATCCATCACGAGCTGGATTGGCATGATTGCCCTCCTATGATTGCTATCGGTCGAACATCCTCGATCCAAAAGTATCGCACCGGCAACGCCCTCAGGGCGTCGCCGCAGCCGCGTTTCCTTTAGCCTTTCTTGGCCGCTTCGAAAGTATCGCGGTATCCTCTGGCAATCGTTCGAACGCCCCGTCCGATATCATCGTAGACATCGTCCGGCAGGTTCGCCAGGGAGACACGGAGCGACCATTCGGGGGCGTCGAAGCCGCCACCGTTCAACAGCACGATCCCGTGGGCTTCCGCCAAGCGGAACGCCAAATCGAGCGGATGGATGTGCTTCTTCAGATAGTCGACAGCTTCGTCTCCGATGTTCTTCCGGGCCCAGAACTCGAAATCGATCAGGCCGTAATAGGCATCGTAGTTGGGATTGGGCGACAGCTTGTCGGCAAGTCCCAGGCCATCGAGCAACGCCCACAGGCGCTTGTTGACGATTTCCATGCAGGCGGCCTGATAGGCCTTCTTGGCGTCCATCATCTCCGCGAGCGAGAACAGGCTCATCATCACCTGCTGCGGGAGCGACAGGCCCGCAGTGTGATTGAGCGCGACGTCGCGACTGTCGGCAACGATGCGATCGATGAATTTCAGCTTGCGCGGCTCCAGCGTCAGCGGCCCATAACGCTTGTCGAGCGCCTTCACGGCGTCGTCGGGCAGCTTCGCGATCATCTTGTCGAAGATGTTGTCTTCGTGAATGGCGATGGCGCCGAGCCGCCATCCCGTGCAGCCGAAATATTTGGAATAGGAGTAAACGCCGATGGTGTTGTGCGGGAGCTCACCCAGCAACGAGCGGAAACCGTGGACGAAGGTACCGTAGACGTCGTCGGTGAGCAGCATGAGATCGGGGCGCTTGGTCTTGACCAGATTACCCAGCTTGGCGATCGTCTCCGGGCTCACCCCCATCCCGGAGGGATTGGCGGGATTGACGATGAAGAAGGCTTTGATCTTCGGATCCTCCAGCTTCTTGATTTCCTCGTCGGTGAACTGGAATTTGTTTTCCTGGGGCGCCCTGATCTGGACCACCTTGAGGTCGTAATCTTCCAGATGCGTCATTTCGATGTAGGGCGTGAAGATCGGCGTTCCCAGCGCGATGGTATCGCCGGGAAGCAACAGGCGGTTGGCCTTCAGCGACTTGAAGAGGTAGCACATCGCTGCGGTGCCGCCCTCGACCGCATAGATGTCGAACTTGCCGGCCGGCCGCGGCTCGCCGCAAACGGCCCACATCAGATATTCGTGCACGATCTTTTCGTTGTGCACTAGCATGCGGTCTGGAACCGGATAGTTGTCACCGATGATGGAATCGACGAGCTCGTGGACGAAGGCGTCCGGGTCGAAGCCGAATTTCTTCACCGCAAAGGGCAGCATCTCCGAAAGGAAGCTGGCGCCCGGCATGTCGGAATGCTTGGCCAGCCAAGCCTCGAACCGTGCGGCAATTCCCTTCGCCTGAGGCATGCCGCCAATCCCGGCCGGGTGCTCCATGACCCGCTTGCTTTCGGTGATCGCGAACTGCCCCAGCAGGAAGAAGCCTTCGCGCGGCGTGGTGGCCACCCAGTTCGGATTGCCACGGCCGGCGTTCAGGAACGCGGATTGCGTCCGCTTCGACGTCGCCTTGGCGAGATTGATCAGCTCGTCCTTGATCTCGAACGGGCTCAGCGCCTCGAATTTCTTCAGGGTCAGGATATCGGCCATATGACACTCCCGAACTGTGCGATCTGTTGGAACGAGAACGAGGCGGACCAGGCTCCGGCGCCTGCGCAATCGCGCTGAGGATGATCGGCGGCCGGTGGTGTCTCTTGATCTACCTCAAGGCTCAGGCGGCAACGACGCTAACGAATCGCCGCCATGCCGCAACGCAACGAGACGATGTCGTCGGTGAGGCCTCCGATGCCGCACAGCTCAGCCGTTGCGCTTGACATAAATCAACATATCCGATCCGGACCGTCGCCTCATGCTGGTCGACACAGCTTCAGCTTTCGTCGTCGGGTCTTCGATTCACGAAGTGGAGCGGGAGCGAAGCGGGCGCACGCCGACGACATGAACGGGGTAACATCATGATCGACTGGTTCTTTCAGACGCTCAAGACCTATCCGGAAATCGCGATCTTCCTGTCGTTGGCCTTGGGCTACTATTTCGGCTCCTTCACCTACAAGGGCCTGGGACTGGGAGCCGTCACCGCGACACTGATCGCCGCTGTCATCATCGGCCAGATCGGGATCACGATCACGGGCCCGCTCAAGCCATTCTTCTTCCTGATGTTCCTGTTCGCCATCGGCTACGGCGTCGGGCCGCAATTCGTGCGCGGCATCGCGCAGGACGGCATTCCCCAAGCGATCTTCGCTGCCGTCGTGTGCGTGTTCTGCCTGCTCGCCCCGTATGTCGGGGCGAAGATCGCCGGTTACGATGTCGGTTCGGCCGCCGGGCTTTATGCCGGGTCGCAGACGATCTCGGCGTCCATGGGTCTGGCGACCGATGCCATCAACCGGCTCGGGCTGTCGCCGGAAGAAACCAAGAAGATCCTCGACGGCATGCCCGTCGCCTATGCAGTCACCTACATCTTCGGCACCGTCGGCTCCGCGATCGTCCTCGCTCTGCTTGGCCCAGCCCTGCTCGGCATCGATCTCGAGGCGGCGTGCAAGAAATATGAGGAGGAGCACGGCGGCAAGAAGCAGTTGGGCGGTCCCGGCACCGCGTGGCATCAGTTCGAGGTCCGTGCATTCCGCGTTCGTGAACGCGGCCCGGCGGTCGGCAAGACGGTGCAGGAGGCCGAGGCGCTGGTCCCCGATCAGCGGGTGTTCATCCTGCGGCTGCGACAGGACGGAAAGATCATCGATGCCATCGCCGACGCGGTGATTCATGCGGGCGATGTCGTGGCCGTGGCGGGCCGGCGCGACGTGCTCGTCCAGCTGATCGGCGAACAGGCGGAGGAAGTCGATGATCGCGAGCTGCTGGCGATGCCGATCGAAGGCGTCGATGTCTTCGTGACCAGCAAGGACGTCGACGGCAAGACCCTCGAGGAGCTGGCGAAGAGCCCGGCATCACGCGGCGTATTCCTGCGCAAGATCACGAGAGGCGCGATTGCGGTCGAGATCCCCATCCTTCCCAGCACCAAGCTGAACCGGGGCGACATCGTCACCATCGTTGGACGCACGCCCGATGTCGCCGCCGCGACAAAGATGCTTGGCCGGCCGGATCGGGCAACCGATGTTGCCGACGTTGCCTTCATCGGTGCCGCCATTGCTATCGGCGCGCTGATCGGCGCGATCGTCTACAAGATCGGCAGCGTGCCGCTCACGCTTTCCACCTCGGGCGGGGCGCTGATCTCCGGCCTGTTCTTCGGCTGGCTGCGCTCCGTGCGGCCGACCTTTGGACGGATTCCCTCGCCTACCGTCTGGTTCATGAACTCCGTCGGCCTGAACGTTTTCATCGCCATAGTCGGCATTTCATCGGGACCGGGATTCGTTGCCGGCCTGAAGGCGCTTGGCATCGGCCTGTTCCTCTGGGGCGTCGTGGTGACGACCGTGCCGCTGATCCTCGCAATGTATGTCGGCAAATACCTGTTCAAATTCCATGACGCCATCGTGCTCGGATGCTGTTCCGGCGCGCGGACCACGACAGCCTCGCTCGGCATGATCAACGATCGCGCCAGGAGCCAGATTCCGGGTCTTGGCTATACCGTCACTTACGCAGTTGGAAACACCCTCCTGACGATCTGGGGCATGGTGCTCGTCATGCTCATGACGTAGAAATCGGCGGCCCGAGATGCTGACCTGGCTGGAGCAGTTTCTCGTCCGTTATCCGGAACTCGCGCTGTTCCTGGTGATCGCCGCTGGCTACTGGATCGGAAGCTTCAAGATCGGTGCCTTCAGTCTTGGCCCGGTCACGGGCGCGTTGTTCGCCGGGCTGGTGGTCGGCGACTTCGCGCATGTGCCCGTTTCAAGCATGACCAAATCCTTCCTGTTTCTGCTGTTTCTGTTCGGGGTCGGCTATTCCGTCGGTCCGCAATTCGTGCAGGCGATGAAACGCGACGGGCTGAAACCGATGCTGCTCGCCGTCGTCGTGTGTCTCACCGGCCTTGCGGCCGCAATCGCCGTGGGAAGGATACTCGGGCTCGATCCCGGCTTTGCGGCGGGGTTGATGTCGGGAGCGCTCAGTCAAAGCGCGGCGATGGGAACGGCGACCGACGCGGTCAACGGCCTCTCGGTGCCCGAGGCGCAGCGCACGCTGTATGTCTCGCATATCGCGGTCGCTGATGCGGTTTGCTACATCTTCGGCTATGCGGGCGTCATCACGTTCTGCACGGTGGTCGCGCCGGCCCTCCTGAAGATCGACCTGCGGAAAGAGGCGCTCAAGCTCGAGCAGTCGCTGGGAATGACCCGCACCAAGCCGGGTCTGGCGTCCGCGTGGCGAAAATTCGAGCTGCGTGCCTATCGGCTGGACGAGCACTCTCCCCTCGCCGGATCGACAGTCGCGGCCGCCGAAGCCCGCATGCCCGAATACCGCCTTTTCATCCATCGAATCCGCCGGGGAGAAAGCATCCTCCAGGCAGAGCCCGGCACCATCCTCGCTCCAGGCGACGTGATCACGATATCGGCGCCGCGCCAGATCATCGTGGAACTGATCGGCTCCCGCGCCGAAGAGGTCGAGGACAAAGAGCTGCTCGACATTCCCTTGATCTCGGCTGACGTGTTCCTGATCAACACCAAGCTCGCGGGCATGAACCTGCAGGAGGCTTCGCTGCAGGACTGGACCCGCGGCCTCTATTTGCGCTCGTTGAGCCGGGGCGGCCAGGAGCTTCCGATTGCTCCCGGCGTCGTTCTGCAGCGTGGCGACCTGCTGCGCATCGTCGGCCCCGAACCGGTCGTGGAGAATGCTGCGAAGAATATCGGTGTCATCATTGCCCCCAGCACCAGCATCGATTTCGTGGTGCTGGGGCTTGCCATCTTCTTCGGCGGCGTCGTTGGCGTTCTCGTGAGTTTTCCTGTCGGCAGCATCAAGATCGCGCTGAGCACGAGCGTCGGCACGCTGCTTGCCGGGCTTCTGGTCGGATACCTCCGCACGCTCAATCCGCGCTTCGGCCGGATTCCGGACGGCGCCATCAGCCTGATGACGTCGCTCGGACTGGCGGCGTTTGTCGGGCTCACCGGCATCCATGCCGGGCCGATCTTCCTTTCCGCCCTGCGAGAATCCGGCATCGGCCTGCTGCTCGGCGGCATGGTCGTGACCCTGCTGCCGCAAATCGTCGGATTTTGCTTCGGTCATTTCGTCTTGCGCATGAACCCAATTCTTCTGCTCGGCGGTTTGACCGGGGCGCAGACTGTAACGGCGGCAATGGCCGCCCTTCAGGAGCGAGCGGGAAGCCCGGTGCCCGTGCTCGGCTATACGCCGGCCTATCCCATCGCGAACATCCTGCTCACGACCTGGGGCTCGGTCATGGTCCTCGTGTTTGCGGCCTGAGCCGACAACGCCTCGGGAGGCAGCGAGTTCTGCGATGTTGTCTGAGGAGGATACGCACCTCTAGCGATCCGATCTGCTGAACGTGCCGATGCCATGAATATTCGAACCAACCTATATCTATTCGCGTGGCTCGCCTGGAATCTTCCTGTAGCGGTCGCGGTGATCTTCGTCTTGCACATCAATCTGAGCTGAGAGCCGGTCAGCGCATGGATCATGCCTGAACGCCACGAGCGCGCTGTCATTTGGCTCAGCCCGCCCATCGCGCGCGGAGGAACGAGTAGACTCGAAGCTGGTTCCGCATTGATTTCGATCAATGGTGGGCCTTGGTCCCATGTCAGGTGTTCTCATCATTCGGCAAGGAGAGAGCAAATGACTGGACATACCAAGTTTCTTGGACTGATCGTGAGTGCCGCGCTCCTGACGGCAGCCCCGCTGTCGCTCCGCTACTCGGCGACGGAGGCGCCATCCGTGTCCGTTGATCGCGCCGAAGCGCGTGTTGGGCGCCCCCTCACGCCCATGAGCGTCGCAGGTGTCAACCGCAGAGTGCATCGGCGCGCCTATTACGGTGCGGCAGCGGCGGGAGCTGCAGCCTATGGCGCTTATGGCTATCGCCGAGCTTGCGGATACTATCCCTATCCGCCTTGCTACTGAGGCCAGGGACGAGGCTCGCCCGTTCGACGAGCCTCGTCTTCTCCTTTCCATCATCCTGATAAGCCGTTGAGCTGGATCAATATCGGGCCCAACTCCGGCGACAGCGTCGAGGTCTGACCGCGAAGGACGGACCATGAATTCGCTGCTCAAGGAAATCCGGCATAGCCCGCTGTTGTGGCTGTTGATCTTCGTGCCCGTGGTGATCGCGCTCGAACGCATCATGCCGGACGCGCATACGCTGCTGTTCGTGCTGGCCGTGATTGCCATCGTTCCTCTCGCAAGCCTGCTCAGCCACGCGACGGAGGCCATCGCAGAGAAGACCGGTGATGCAGTAGGCGGCCTGTTGAACGCCACGCTCGGCAATCTGACGGAGCTGATCATCGCGGTCACGGCGCTGCATGCCGGTGAATATATGCTGGTCAAGGCCTCGATCGCCGGTGCCATCGTGACCAATTCGCTGTTCATGCTGGGCGCATCCCTGCTTCTGGGCGGACTGCGACACCACGTGCAGGACTACAACCGCGCGGGCGGCAGGCTCTATTCCGCGCTGCTCCTGACGGCCACGATTGCCCTGTTGTCGCCGTCCGCCGTGGCCGACCTCAACTTCCCCGGAAGCGAGACGGCGGTGCACCGCCTGAGTGCCGCCCTAGCGATCCTGCTGATCGCGGCTTATGGCCTCAGCATGCTGTTCTCGCTGAAGACGCATAAGGAGCTGTTCGCGAGCGGCGACCATGGCGAAGCGGCCGTATCGATGCTGCCGATCGCCGTGGCAATTCCGACGCTGGGGATCGTCACCGTGCTGGTCGCGCTCGTCAGCGAAATCTTCGTCGAGTCCGTGCAGAAGGCAGCCGAAACGCTGGGCATGAGCCCGGCCTTCGTCGGGTTCATCGTGGTTGCCCTGGTCGGCGCCGCGGCCGAGATGGCGGTGGCATTTGGCGCGGCGCGCCGCAACCGGCTCGATATGAGCGTCAGCATCGCGCTGGGAAGCGCGGCCCAGATCGCCTTGTTCGTCGCACCCGTTCTCGTGCTGCTCAGCTACGTAGTCGGGCCGCAGCCGATGGACCTTCAATTCTGGCCAGGGGCAGTGACCATGGTCATGATTGCCACCGTGGTGACGAGCTTCATAACCAACAGCGGACGATCGGCCTGGTTCATCGGCGCCCTCCTGCTTTTTATCTACGCGATCTTTGCGATGACGCTCTACATGGTCCCACCCGGTTCGCACGGCCCGGTCTAGGACCAGCGCGGAGTAGAGCGCGGCTAGTCCGCATAACCTGCGAAGCCATTTGACAGGTCGGGCAAATCGAGGGCAGTCATCCTGACCTCGGGCTACGGTGTTTGCTGCGCTGCGCGAATCAGCCGGGCCGGTGACGGCTCACGGAAGGCCGATATCGGCGCCCGAAAGCCGAATTGAACAAACCGAAGGCTCAGGGCATCCTGATTCCATGACTTTGACCCTGGCACTTGTGACGACCATCTGCGCCGTTGCGCTGACGGAGCGCAGCGTGGAACACCTGCTGTTTGCGATCGCCGCGCTCTTCCTCAACGCGGCTCTGCTGCTGGTTTTCGTTGCCGATTTCGAGCGAGCGATCCTGCTGTCCGGCCTGCTCGCCGTCGCGATTGCCGGTTTATCGATTGTCAAATTCAAACACAGCGCGCTCAAACTGATCGTTTCCGATGTGCCGCTTGCGTTTGCAGGCACAGTCCCATTCTTCGTGCTGCAATACCCACGCATGATGCTGGGTATTCTGCTCGGGGTCATCCTGCTCGCTTTCGCTTCGATCGCGATTCTGTTCTACGGCGCCGGATCTCCGATTTCCGTGGTCGTTCGAATTCCCCTGTTCTGCCTTGCACTGATCGGCTTCGCGAAGGCTTCCGCCATCAAGGGCGCCACGTCATTGCGGCTGACGCTGACGCAGGGGCGGTGCTTTTACTCCACCTTCATGGCCTCGCTCATCGACCCCGCGTCCTGGCGGCAGTTCAATGGGCTGGCTCTGAGCGATATCGCGAACGAACCGCTGCCGCTGAAGGAGGCGGTGCCGGCGCGCTCCAGCGAACGTCCGGACATTATCGTCATCCAGCACGAGTCGATCTTCGACCCGCGCATTTTTGGCTTGCCGATCGAGCCGGCCGTCGAGGCGTTCCTGTCCCCGGCAGAGGGGGAGCATGGGCGCCTCAACGTCGACATCTACGGTGGCGGCTCGTGGCAGTCGGAATTCAGCCTGCTGACCGGTCTTTCAAGCGCCAGCTTCGGTTCGAGCGCCTACTACCTATTCAAGAAAGGCGCCGGCCGGTTCCACAGCAGCCTGCCGCGCTCGTTGGCCTCGCTCGGCTACAGGACGACACTGAACTCGAGCTGTCGTCGCGACTTTCTCGACTATGATGAGTTTTACAGCTCGATCGGCATCGACGAACGCATCTTTATTGACGATTTTCCGCCGCCTTTCGATATCAGGCGTTTCGAGGCAACGAATTCTGATGCAACGTTCCTGGAAGCGGTGATCGATGCTCATGCCAAGAGGATTGCCGACGACCCGTCACCCCAATTTCTCTATGTTCTGACCAACTTCAATCATGGTCCGCATAGTCGGCGGCTTGTGCCCCCCGGACAGTTCGAGCGGGAGCGCGCCTTTGCCATGGCCAGCCTCCCCGATGCAGAATACGCCGAATATTACGCGCGGCTCGTCGAAACCGCCTCGACGTGGCAAAAGCTCAGGGAGAAGCTGGCAAGCAATTTTCCGGGGCGCCCTGTTCTCGTATTGCACTATGGCGACCACCAACCCGTATTGACGCGACGGGTCGATCGGCACCTGACAGGGCCGGCAGATAGCCGGCGCCCGTTTCGTACATTCTACGCGATCGAGGCTTTGAATATCCCTCACTTTGCCCCGGGACGGGGTGCAGACCTCGATATTGCCTTTCTTGGAACTGTCGCTCTACGACGAGCGGGCCTCCCGCTTGACCCGATATTTGCCACGCGTGCGAGCTTGCTTGATGATTGCGGAGCATCCTACTTTGCATCCAGCTCCGAACGGAAACGCCGATTCCACCGCACGCTTGTGGACCGGGGCCTGATAGACTTGAAGCCGCGCGTTCAACACGCCCGCTAGCCGGGCGGATCGTTCCATGCTTTGCTCGGCGCCCTCATGCAGGAGGTTCACATGGATGACCGAACCATGCGGCTTGCGCTGGAGCGTCACTGGACTGCGTCGGATGCCGGTGATTTCGATGCCGAACATGACATCTATCGCGAGGATGCCGTGCTGGATTATCCGCAGTCGGGCGAGCGGATCCGCGGCCGGCACAACATCAGGGAGAGCCGGTTCGTCCAGCCGAACAGGAAACGCTTTGCGGTCCGGCGAATCGTTGGAAGCGGCGAGCTCTGGGTAACCGAATTCACGCTCAGCTATGATGACAAACCGTCCTACGCCGTGAGCATCATGGAATTCCGCGACGGACTGGTGGCGCACGAAACGCAATATTTCACTGAGTGATTTGAGCCCGCCCCCTCGCGTGCGCATCTCGTCGAGCGCATCTCTATCCCGGAAGACGTCGTGATTTGCCAAGCTTATCACGCGTAGTCCGGATGGAGCGAAAGCGCAGTCCGGACTGCGGCATTATAGGATCTGCCCGGTCGTCGCGGCATTCTTGTCGGTCAGAATGCTGACGCTGATCAGGAGAACCCAGACCGGGAACACCACGATGCTCCAGTCGAAATAGTAACTGCCGATCAGAAGGATTGCTGCGATCACGTATCCACCAAGCGCCAGCCAGCGCGGCGTGAGGCCGGTATAGACGCCGATCGTGGACGTCGTGATCATGAAAACGGATGCGGTCTTCACCACGTAGATGTTGATCATTCCGTAGGCCAGCGCACGCCCGAAATGGAACGTGGCCGAATCGACCGGGACCTCCGGAGAGGCGTGAAACGCCAGTATGATCGCCCCGACGACGGCCGCCGCCGCAAACAGCATCGCCAGGAGCAACAGACCGCTGCCAAGGAATACGGTTGCAAAGAACTGGTCCTCGCGCTGCCCAAGCTTGTCGCGGAGCGCGCCGACGAACCAGAGAAAGGCGATTCCTGCAAAGGGCACGAGATTCAACGCGATCACAACGTTGGTCGCTCCGGTGTGCAGCCAGGCCCCCGTTTCCAGAGGATCTCGCGGCACCGAATGCCGCATCAGCAGAAACACTGCAAAGAGCAGGATCGAGAACACGACCCCGGCGATGGCGGCGGCTCTCGGGGTTCGCAGATGGGCGTGCATCACGCTCGGCCGGTCAGCGGCGTCGTGCATGGCAGGACTCCCTCAGATGGACAGGAGGAAGATGAGGCGAGATCTCGGTGGCACCGCACTTGTTTCGAGGAAACGTCACGCAAGAACCGACGCAACCTTGATCCGGCCTGCCCTCCTCGACTTGGCAAACAACTCGAAGTCGCGTTCGGTCTGCCCGGCATAGCTGATCGCAAATTTGCCGATCGCATCATCAAGGGCGTCGCTCTTGCCGCAATAACCTGCGATCGTCGCGGCATCGCCCGACTTGGCGTGCGCCAGTGCCAGAGCCCAGCCGCACATGCCGCAGTAGTCGGGCAAGGACTCGAGATCCTCGAGTGCGGCTCCGCCCTTCAGTTCCGAAAGCTGCCGAACGTAGAAATCCCGTCCATCGGCCCGTCCCCAGCCGAGGAAAATGTCGGGCGATCCCTGCGTCAGTCGCTGGCCGACCACCACCCTGCGCCCCTGTTGATCGAAAGGCAGCTTGATCCCGACATGGGACGCAAGCACGGAGCGTTGTGCTTCCTTGATCTGGAGAAAGAGCGGGTCGTTCTCGTCGACGCCTTGGAGCAGAAGCACCCAGCACCGTGTACCAACGCTTCCGATCCCGACCACCTTGCGCGCAAAATCCACAAGTTGGTAGCGCGACAGCAGCAGCTTTCGATCGTAAGTCATGGAATCGATGTAGGCTTGCAGGAGACGGTCCAAAAACACGCGGGCCGACGTGCCGGATGCGCTCCGTGTCGTGTGCTCGATCAGCGGAATGTGCTCGATGAAGCGGTGCTTGCCATTCACTTGCTCGGTCAGTTTTTCTAGCGGACGGATGTGCCGCACCTTGTCGATGATTTCTATGGCTATACGGCGCATCCTGGGCGGCAGGCTGTCAAGAATGGCGCGCTCGTCGATGTGATCGTACCAGACTTCCAGATAGCCCATTTCGGCGTAGCGAAGGATGCGCTCACGATAGATGGCGACACATTCGCGGGCCGCCTGTTCGCATTTGACCCTGTCGCCGCCGAGGCATTGCGCCGCCACCGCCGCGCTCGCCGCCAGCCGCTTGAGGTCCCATTCCCACGGAGCCACATAGACTTCGTCGTAGTCGTTGATCGCAAAGATGAGATTGCGTTCGGCCGACGCATAGACACCGAAGTTCTTGACGTGTGCGTCACCGCAGCCAACCACGGCGGTGCCCGAGATCGGCAAGGCCGCCAGATCGCTCGCCATGATGGCCGCAGCTCCGCGAAAGAAGGCAAAGGGATTTTCGAGCATGCGACCATATTTGATCGGCAGGAGCTCCTTTACCCGGCCGGCGTCCTGCTGCACCAGAATGTCGATGGGATCGGCGCGCCGCGCCGGTGGCTCGAACGTTGCCTGCGTCGAGCGGGGAACCTGTTTTCGCAGCACCTTGCCCGCCGCCAGGCGCTCGCTGACGGACGGCCGCTTCAACAGGAAGCTGTCGATCAGGGCTCGATCGCCATGCGCCTCGATCATTCGGTAGAATGTGGACGGAGGCTGCAGATCGGAGACTCTCATGACTTGCTCCCGAAGCTCCCACCGCCGCACGGGAAATCGCTGGCGCTCTGATGCCAGGCCCGCACTCCGTCCGTAATCCGCTCATAGAATCCATCCGGCCCAATGGCCGCTTCTATGCCGGCGCGCCGCATGTCCTCGCGAATGGGATCACGAACGCGAACGAATGCCACGCCGATCCCCTTCTTCTGCAGCTCCCGGATCAGCCGCAGCAATTCGTCACCTCCTGTGATGTCCATGAAGTCCACCGAGGCGAAATCGAACAGCACGCGTTTTACCGGCGGCGGCGCCGCGATCGAGGCGCGCAGTCCGGCTCCAATGTGACCGACGCTCGCGAAGAAAAGATCGCCGCCGACGCGCCAGATCAGGAGCCCGGGAAATATGATTGCTTCGGGATGAAGCCTCACATCACGGTAGGCTTCAGTGCCCGGCAACTGTCCCAGCGCAGCGCCCTTGGGACGGCTGGCCAGATATATCAACCTCAGGAGCGATAGCACGACTCCGATCGCGATGCCCTGCAACACGCCCAGCGTCAGTTCGCCCGTGATGACGATGAGTGCGACGGCAAACGACCAGCGGCTGCGGACCAACACGTCATGCAGGTAGGCCGGCTTCGTGAGGTGCAGCATCGCCGCAATGACAATGGCTGCGAGCGCCGGCTCGGGCATGTTTCGGAACAGGGGTGTCAGCAGAATCAGAGTCAGGAAACAGAGCACCGCTGCGATCAGGTTGGCGATCTGGCTGCGCGCGCCGGCCGCCATGGCCACGGACGTCTTCGAAAGGCTACCGACGACGAGAAATCCTCCGAACAGACCGGTCAGAATGTTTGCGGGCCCATGAGCGATCAACTCCTGGTTCGGATCGATATCGTTTCCATCCTGCAGTGCCGCCGCTTTCGCCGCGCCTAATGCCTCGGCATAGCCGACCAGGACGATCGCAAGCGCGCCCGGTGCAAGCTCGCGCAGGACCGAGCGGTCCAGGTTTGGCATTGTGAGCCCTGGCAGACCGGAGGGAATATGTCCGGCGACGTGTACGCCAATGGCCTCTCCTCCGAGGAGCCCGACCAGGATCGTCGCAACGGACATGACGACGAGTGCCGCCGGAATGCTCGGCACCCAATGACGCAGCAACAACATTGCCGCGAGGCACGACAGTCCGATCAAGGCCGGCGCGAGCGAAACTTCCGCGAGATGCTGCAGGACGTGCCAAAGCTTTTCGAAGAAATTGCCGGAGGCGCCGCTAATCCCGAGCAGATGAGGGACCTGGCCGATGATGGTCACATAGACCAGCCCCTCGATGAAGCCACGCATCACTGGCGTGGGGATAAAGCTCGCGACCCATCCCATGCGCGCGATGCCGAAGAACAGGAAGAGGACCCCGATCATGACGGCCAGCGTGGATGTGAGGGAATTGAACTCGGTCGTGCCATGCGCCGCAACGGCGCCGACCGTCAATGCAGAGATCAGGCCGGTCGCAGTATCCGGTCCGACAACGAGTTGGCGCGACGTGCCGAACAACGCATAGGCGAACAATGCCGGTACGATCGTATAGAGGCCCATGATCGGCGGCACGCCGACGATTCCGGCGTAAGCCATTCCTTCGGGCACCATCACTGCCCAGAGCGCAATACCGGCAAGCGCGTCAGGCACCAGCCATTCACGCCGATAGCCCGGTATCCAATCGAGCGCGGGAAGTAGCCTGTGAGGCACCGAGACGAGGCCGGAAATCGCCATGATCCAACTGTCCGCGGACGGAAGCAGGTCATTGCATGTGGTTCTCAGCCCAAACCATTGATCAAGATCAACGCCGCCGTGGCCCTTCCGGTGGCCGGAGCCAGGATCGATGACAGTTGGCGTGCTTGGTCAGGGGAGAGATGATGGGCTTCGCTTCGCTCAACCCATCCTGTGGTCCGTAAATATCGAGAAGCGTGCAGGCCCGCATAGAGCGCAGCGAAATCCGGGCTACGGGACTGCTCTCGACCTAGCGGAAATAATCCAGCACGAGGGCGAGGTCGGAGCCGCCGGCGGCGGTGCCGTTGAGCTCTGCATCGATCACCCGGCGGCAGGCCGCTATGGCGGCGTGATCGCCGAGATCGTTGGCGGCCTCGAGCACGAGCCAGGCTGCGTCGACCGAGGCCTTGTCCGGTTTCGCGCCGCCGACGTCGGCATTGAGCGGCTTGTTGAGGTTCTTGTTAGGATTCTTGCGGGCTGCGGTGCCGAATTGAGGCAACATGGCAAATTACTCCCCTGCCAATTCCCTGCTCAGTGCATCTGAAGCTCGGGCTGACGGCCCGCGGCCGGATCAGCCGTCGTGCTGTTCTTGCGCGACTGATAGAATTTCAGAATGCTGCGCGACGTCTCGATATTGAGGCGACCGAAGTCGCGCTCATTGTCCTTGAGATCTCGCGCCGTGATCAGATGGTCCTTGGCGCCGAGGAACAGCAGCGACATGGTGGTGTCCCACGAGAAATTCAGCGCCTTGCACAGCACCAGCAGCATCTCGCGATTGCGGTCCATCAGCGCCCGTTCGATCACGTCGACCGGCAGCGCCGACAGCAGCGACAGGCCGATCTGCACCTCGTCGAAACGGTGCTGGCGCGCATAGTTCGAGATCGAATCCTGGTTGAGATTGCCCTGGCGGTACTGCGTCGTCACCACGCGCTTGGCGACGAAATAGGTCCGTGACGAAGGTCCGAACTTCGACTGCAGGTCGCCGGTGACGTCGGTCACCGAGCTCTGGATCTGCGACATCATCTCCGGGCGCTCGGTCTCGAGCCGGCGGCGGACGTCCTCCGACGCTTTTGCGATGAGCTGCTGGAAGATGTGCCGCGGCACGTCCTTGCGCAGGCCAAGCTGCTCGGCGAGGATCGAATCGCCATCGGCGCGCCTCACCATGTGCAGCAGGCTGGAGCCGGAAAAGCGCGCACCCTCGTTCCTGGCGACCGAGGTCACCACCTCCTGGTTGCCGCGCTTGACCAGCACGTCGGTGACGGCCTCGCCGATCGACTTGCGCTGCGAGATCGCGAGCAGATGGTTCTGTCCCTTGGTCAGTGCATTTTCGATCAGCATCTTCTCGTCGAGCCGGTTGGACTCGCGCAGCACGGGGCCGGCGACCGCGATTTCGTCGTCGAAGGCGAGCTGATGCAGCACGTTGAGCGGGGCGTGATCGCAGGCAACCATCAGATCGGAGAGCTGGGCCCGCGCCGCCACTTCGATCTCGTCGGCGAGCTTTCCGATCACCTCGCCGAACATGCTGATCTCGTCGGCGCTGTAGCGGCCGGTGATCAACAGGTCGGTCGCATGCCACAACGCACGTGCACGGCTTTCGTCGGTGCCGCGCGCGATCGCGTCATCCAGATCCTGCAGAAGCGATTTCGCTTCATTCATGGCGAATGTCCCCAGTTCTTGGCGGGCCGTCCTGTCCGCTTGGCAGGATGCCGAATTCCTCTGGGAACCACGCTAGCCATCAAACGCGAGAATTCGGTAAAATCGGCAAAGCAGTTTTTCCGAGCAAAATTCGCTAAAATTTTTGCGAATGGTTTTACGCCAGCGCAACGCCCGGGGCTGGCGGATCAAGGTCAATCGCAACAAGCGCGCGGCGCGTTGCTGTCCCGCAAGTGGAGAAGGGACAGACAGCGGAGGACGCCGGTCTTTACGGATTGGACTGCGGCACCAGGACCAGCGGCGGTTTCGGCTTGGGCCTCGGCGGTGGAGGACCAGGTGCCGGCCTGACCTCGATCGGCGGCGGAAGCGGCGCCACCTGCTGGCTCGCGAGCGGCGCGCTTGAAACCGAAGGACTTGAGACTGAGGGGCTTGGCGCAGCCGGTGCTGCCAGCGGCGGCCGCGGTGTAGGCGCCTTGGGCTCGCCTTTGGATTTGGGCTGGGCGCGGCGAGGATCGCGGCCGGGCAGCGGCACATCAGTTGGCGCTGGCAGCTCGGGCGCGGCGTCGGGTGACACGAGTCGCGGCATTGCCGCGGTCGCCGGCGGCGGCTCGCCGCGCTCGATCGCGTCGAGCCGCCGCGTCTCGCGGTCGATCGTCCGCACCGCCAGCCACGAGGACAACGGCGTGAGATCGACGGTACGGTTGAGCTTGTCCGGCGGGCCCGCCGCAAAGAGCTGGATCTCCGGAGGCGCGCCGGAGAGGCCGGTCATGATCGGCGTGAGGCTGGCGCGGATGTCGGCCTGGTCGGCGGGAATGTCGTAGCCGCCGGAGACGATGGCGCGGGCGTTCTTGGCTTCCAGCGTGGTCGCGCCGACGCGCAGGCGCCCGTCGCGGATCGTGAAGGGGATCTGCGCCGAGCCGATCGCCAGCGGACCTGCCGACAGCGCCGGCTCGACAAGCTGCCTGAGCCTTGCGTCGTCAGCGACCTGGCCGCCATCGCTGGCCCGGATCGCGAGCTCGAAGGCGCGCGGATCGAGCCCGGCGAGCTCGGCCGACTCCAACGTCACGGTGCCGTTGCCGGCGAGCGCGCCGGTCAGTGCCGCAATGCTGCGGCCCTGGGCCGACAGCGCCGCCTGCACCGAGGCGCGGCCCTTGGGGACGGCGAGATTGCGATAACGCAGCACTGTCGCATCGACATTGGCAAGCTGGATGCGCGCGTTCAACGACAGACCGTTGGGACTATCGCGTGCATCGATGCTGGCGGTCATCTCGCCACCGCCGATGCCGCCCTTCAGTGAATCAAGTGCCAGCGACTGACCGTCATTGCGGATCGTGCCGCTGATAGGCCGCACCTCGATGCCGCCGGGCAATCCGCCACGCAGCGCCTGGAAGGTAATGCGGCCGCGCCAGCCGTTGACAAGCCCTGCCGCAAGCGGCTGGTCTGCATCGCGCCCGGTCGCGCCGATAGCCACCGCCAGCGCCGGCACGAGATCGAGCGTATCGAGGCCGACCTCGCCGTCGATGCTCTTCTCGGGATCCAGCGTCATCGCTAGACGCCCGCGCAGGTGCGATCCCGCGGCGCTGCTGTCGAGATCATCGAAGGTCAGCTTGTTGCCTGACAGGCTCAGGCGCGAGGACAGGTTGACGTTTTGTGCCGATTTCTCGCCCGCAGCGACCCCGAACAGCGGCGCGAGGTTGGCATTGCGCACGCGCAAATTCACGCTGGCCTTCGGATCGGCGGAGGACAATTCGAAGCTGCCCTGCGCGTCCGCATCCAGTCCGCCGCCCGCGATTTTCGCATTGAGCTGAAGCGGCCGACCCCAGACGCCGCTCACCTTGCTTTCCGCCTGCGAAGCCCCCTCGCCTGCCGCGACCACGCGGTCGAGACCGAACAGCGCCAACAGCGAGCTCGCCTGCGGCGCGGCGAGCTTCGAATCCAGCGTGAAGTCGCTGTTGCGCAGCTTGTCGAGATCGAGGCCGTTGATCGCCGCTGCCGGTGCCTGCGCCGACAGCGTCGCCGTTCCCTTCAACTGCGGCGCATCGAGATCGAGCGCGGCACGCGCATTGGTGCGGTCGGCCTGCTCGGCGTTCTTGTCCAGGCTCAGATCGAGCTTCAGCCGCGCCGGCCCCGGCGGCGCCTCGAGGCGATCGAAGCGCGCAGCGAGCACCGGCGCGATCGGGTTGATCAGGGCCGTGAGCTGAGACAGGGAATTGGCCGCCGACTTCAGCGTCAGCTTGCCGGTCGCGTGCGCGCGATCAAAGCTGCCGCTTGCCTCCGTCGTCACCCCGCTCGCCTGGCCGAACTGCAATTGCTCCAGCGCCAGTGAGGTCGGGCTATAGCCGAATTTGGCGGCGAACGGCCGCAGCTCCTGCCCAGCCGAGATCGCGCGGCCGACATCGAGCGACAGCCTTGCCTCGTCCGGCCATTCGCCTTGCGGCCCGGCAAGGCCGCGCACGAAGCTTGCGGCAGCGTCGAGATCGAGCCGGTCGGCCTTCAGCTCGGCGTCAAGCCGCGAGCCCTTGTTGGCGGCGGTCTGCACGAAGGCGATATGACCTTCGACCGCGCCGCCCTCGATCTCGGCCTTCAGCTTGTCGATCGCGAGATGGTTGGCGGCGACCGTCACGTCGCCGTTCAGGCGCAACGGTTTGGTGCTGCGGCGATTGATCTCGCTGCGGCCCTGAAGCCAGGCCACCAGCGTATCGGGATCGGACGATTCGATGCTGAGCCGTCCGCTGAAGCTGTCGAAGCCGGGGCTGGCGCCGTTGAGCGCGACCTGCGTCATTCCCGGCGCGCGCAGATCGAGCCGCTGGAAGGTCCAGGACCTGCCGTCGGTCTGCAACTCCGCGGCGATGTTTTGCAGCGGCCGGCCGCCGAGCATGATCTGCTCTGAGCTGAACGAGATCTGCGCCGGGATCGGCGCCTGCGGAATGGCGGCGAGCCCTGCGCGCAGCGCCGGCAGGATGCGCAGCGGCTCGGTATTGTCCTTGGCCGTGAGCTTGTCGGCATCGAGCTGCCGCGCCGCCAAATTCGCGCGCAACAACGGCGCGTCGCCGAATTTGAGGTCGCCGACGCCGGCGACCTTGAGCGCGGTGTCTTCAGGTCCAAAGCTCGCCTCGATCTGGTCGAACTTCGCAAGCGACGGATCCGCCTTGAGCTTCGTGGTGAGCTTCCAAGGCGTCGGCGCGGGTGCTCCCTGCTTGTCCTTTGACGTCTCCTTGGGCGGAGGCACGGCGAGCGTGAGCGCTCCGTCGAATTTCGGCAGCCGGCCGTCAAAAGCGAGCACGCCTTCGAGATCGGCCAGGATCGCGCGCTCGCCAGGATCGATATTGATGTGGAGACGGGTGGCGGTGCCGTCGGGGCTCGGGCCGGAGGAGACGCGGAACGGATAGCGCGTGCCGAAGACGGTGACGTTGCCGTCGCCCCGCACCGAGCCCGCAAGCGAGCGGACGTCGCCGGCGAACGCGATGTCGCTGAGCTCCAGCGTCGAGCGGCTGGCGGCATCGTGGAGAGCAATGCGGCCGGTGAGGTTAAGCCGCTCGATCGCGAGCGAGGCGAGGTTGAAGGTGCCGCTCGCCGTGGACGGCAGGTCGACCCGGCCCTTGGCGTCGAGGCCGAGATCGGCCGCCATGCCGTTGACGGTCAGCTCGGTGGCGCGCCATTCGCCGCGCATCAGCGAAGAGAGGCTGAACTCGACGTCGAGCTTGTCGGCGCGGAGCTTGCCGAGGTCGTTGTTGCCGCCGAAGGTAACAGAGCGCAGCCGCAGCGTCGGCGCCGGCAACAGCCGCGCGTCGAGCTGGCCGGCAACCCGCACCGGGACACCGATGATCCGGCTCGCCTCCGCCTCGAACTGGGGCCGGAACTGGTTCCAGTCGATGAAGTAAGGCCCGATCAGCGCAGCCAGCAGCGCAATGATGAAGGCAATCGCTAATCCGAGCAGCGTCGTCTGCACGGGTCTCCCCTCGGCCAAACCGGCACCCGGGCCAAACCCAAGCCTACGTCTAAGCCAAATCGAAGCCTAAGCCGCGCCGGAACAGCCCCTTATATAGGGGCAAGTGTGGCGATGTCACAGCGACTGTTGCGCGCGGAGGTTAACGCTACCAGCTCGCCGGCAGCCGCTTCAGGCCGCGCAGCACGAAGGTCGGCCGCCATTCGGGGTTCTCGACGTCGTCGATCCGCAAGCCCGGCAGCCGCCTGAGCAGGGTGTTGATGGCAATCTCGGCCTCGATGCGCGCCAATTGGGCGCCCAGGCAGAAATGGATCCCGCCGCCGAACGACACCGGCCTCACGTTCTCTCTGACGATGTCGAGGCGGTCGGGCCTATCAGGGTAGACCGCCGGATCGCGGTTGGCCGAGCCCAGCAGGCACAGCACGGTCTCGCCCTTGGGGATCCGCTTGCCGCCGAGGTCGGCGATATCCTCCAGGGCGACGCGCCCGGTCATCTGCACCGAGGAATCGTAGCGCAAGAACTCCTCGATCGCGTTGGTGATCAGCTCCGGCCGGGCCTTGAGCAGGGCGAGCTGGTCCGGATTGCGGTGCAGGGCCAGGAGGCCGTTGCCGATGAGATTGACGGTGGTCTCGTGGCCGGCCACGAACAGCAACATGATGTTCGCGGTCAATTCCTCGTTGGTGAGCTTGTTGCCGTCTTCCTCGGCCAGCACCAGCTGGGTCGTGAGGTCGTCTGCCGGATTGCGGCGGCGCAGTTCGAACAATTGCTGGAAATACATCTGCGCCATCAGGTTGCGTGCGTTGCCCTGCTTGATCTCGTCCGGCGTCAAGGGGACGGGGTCCAGGATTCGCACGCCATCGCTCGAGCCCTTGTGGAACCCCTCGCGGTGCTCTTCCGGGATGCCAAGCATGTCGCAGATGATCGTGACCGGCAGACGGAAGGCGAAATCCCCGATCAGATCCATCTGACCGCGATCGATCATCGCATCGAGCGTCTGATCGACGATTTCCTGGATTCGCGGCCGCATGTCCTCCACACGCCGCGCGGTGAAGGCCTTGACGACGAGGCCGCGCAACCGGGTGTGATCCGGCGGATCGGCCTGGAGCATCGTGTGGCCCAAATTCCGGAAGACCGGCTCCTCCATAATGTTCGGACCGTAGCGGCGCTTCGAGCGCTCGGCGTAATCCTTGCCGAAGCGCTTGTCCCGCAGCACGAGGCTCACCTCGGCATGACGGCTGGCGACGAACGAGCCGAACGGGGTCAGATGCATCGGATCGACGGAGCGCAGCCGCTCGTAATGGGGATAGGGATCCCTGATGAAGTCGGGGGCCAGCGGATTGAACAGCGGATCGCTCGCCGCCGGCTGCGCATGCTCGTTCATGGTGACCTCAAACCGTTCGCCGCATGACATCGAACACGCCGCGGGGCCGGAAAACGTGCGGCGTGGCCATCCAAAATCTGAAACTCAATACATTATTGTATCGAGTTGCATTCTTAACTAAAATGCAGCGGTGTCAAGAGTGAGAACCAGACCGACCCGCGACGACACCCGCGACAAGCTGTTCGAGGCGGCCGCGCGCGTGTTCGAGGACCAGGGCATCGGCGGCGCCAGCATCGAGGCGATCGCGGCTGCCGCCGGTTTCACACGCGGCGCGTTCTATTCCAATTTCAAGAGCAAGGACGAGCTGATCATCGCCATGATCGAGGATCACGTCGAGCAGTCGATCCGGCGCAACCTCGACCTGCTCGCGCAGCACAAGAACCTTGATGATTTCATCGCCGCGTTGAAGGCGATGGATCGGGCCCGGCAGGACCCGCTCGCTCGCTCCCCGCTCCTGCATATCGAGATGATCCTCTTCGTCGCGCGCGCCGAGAAACGCCGGCCGGAGCTCGCCAAGCGCCTGCGCGCGCGGCGCAAGCTGATCGCCGACATCGTCGAGGCCACGCTGAACAGCAACGGCCGGAACGACACGCTGAACCCGCCCTGGATGGCCTCTGTCGTGCTCGCGCTGGAAGATGGCTTTCGACTGCACCGGCTGATCGATCCGGAGACGACACCGGCCGACAGCTTTTTGCGCGCGATCACGGATCTGCGGCGCAGGACGGGGTTGACGTCGGACTGACAGAATTGCTCGGACTTGTCGATTATAGCCCGAGAACCGACCTGACCGATCCAGACCGTTCGCTCGCTTGAACGCGCACGCACTGCAACGTCGAACTCGCCCGGCATCTCGCATGTTCGTCAGGCGGTGTGGGTACATGTCGGTCTTGGCCAATTGCCGACATCGATGACCTGAACCATAATTGCATCATCTGGAATTCAATGACGCAGCGAGATGCAATGCAGCGTGCCGTCTTCTTCGATCTGGACGACACGCTCCATGATCGTACAGCCAGTGTTGAAGTCTTCATCCATTCCCAGGCACGGCGAGTCCTGGCTATGCGGGAAGCCGACGCCTGCCGGTTCACAGAACGTTTCATTCAACTCGAAGAGCGGGGGAGAGTCTGGAAGGATCAGGTCTACCAGGCCTTGAGCCAGGAGTTTCCGCAAGCACGTCACGCCTGCGACGACCTTCTCAACGACTATTTGCTCTCATTTCCGAAAGAGTGTCGCCTGCGGCAGGGAGCGGCTAACCTCTTGCGCGATCTTAGGCATAACGCCTTCAAACTCGGCATTGTCACCAACGGCCGCTCAGACATGCAGCTCGCTGTTGTCAACGCGCTGGAACTGGAGGATCTCGTTGATACGGTCGTTGTTTCCGAACGGGTTGGGTTACGGAAGCCAGATCCAAGGATATTCCGCCATGCACTGACGCAAGTTGGTGTTGAAGCACAGTTTGCGGTATTTGTGGGGGATGACCTACGAGCAGATGTACGCGGCGCATTAGCCGCCGGATTTCGGCACGCCTACTGGTTCGATACGGATATGATTGCCCCGATCGACCTCCCTCCCGCTACAACGAGAGTCCGCACTTTCTTCGAACTGGCAGAGAAGCTGTTATGCGTCTGATTTCTGCTGTGTCGCGCGTGAGCAGAAGTGACCGGGCCACGCACTCATAAATCTTCGCCGATGCCCGGTTCGCCCCGGCACTGACGCCTGTGTGCAACCGCAATATCGCGATGGGCCAGAAGCCGACTTATCCGTCAGAGCCATGGCGGTGCCCGTTAGTTGCCTTCAGCCAGTTGCTCATGGAAGAACCGCGCAACGCTCTCATTAAATTCGCGATGAAACGCCCACCTATCGAATTCCGCGGGTTTGTCGGTGCAGATGCGAGGCAGCGCGGCTTTGAGTTGCGGCGAGCACGGCGCCAGGAAAGCAAAGTGGCTGGCAAGCACGCTGTGAACCTCCGGCTTTCCCGGTAGCGCACGGGCGACCCGCGCCGTGCCCTCCGGATCGATAACCCCGATTCCCACCTCCGCTCGCCAGAACTGCACCGGAATCCTGATCGCAGCCAGATTGGATCGCGTGAAGAAACCGGGTATCGGATCGGCAATCACAGCGGCGCGAATGCGCGCATCCTGCACCAAGGCGGGAATGTCGCCGCTTCTAAGTTGCTCGCAAAATTTCGACGCATCCGTGCAACCGCGCGCATAACGGCCGAAGTCCGGTGCGGCGCCGATCAGTGCCAGCCCAGTGTAGCCTCCCTTTGAGAATCCAAACAGTCCGATTTTTGCGGGATCGACGACGGCCCTATCTTTCCAGTCTTGAAGGATGAAATCGAGCAGGCGGACCATGTCCGTCGGACGCAACACGAAGGATGACAGATCGTCTTTTTTGGCGGAATCGTTCGCGTTGTCGCCCGGATGATTGATTGCCGCGACGACGAATCCGGCATCCGCTAGCGCAGCTGCCGTGTCATGGTGCCCGCCGAACCATCCGACATAACCGTGGGATACGATGATCAGCGGCAGCTTTGCCCCAGTGACGGGGCAATCCTTCACACCGATGAGACCATAGTCGACGCCCACCCCCAGATCATCAAGCTCCACATTTTTCGGTTTGGCCTCGCATGGATACCAGATCGCGCCCGTCAAGTTAGGACCATGGTTGAAAAGCTGGATACCGGCGGCGTCGGCGGGACATGCCAAGCAAGAAAGCACAACAATTAAAGACCAAAATGCTTTGCGCAAGTAAGTCTCCCAAGCGTTGAAAGTGGGAGCAAGCGAAGAAACGCCGGCCAAATTATGTCCGCAGGCAAGTGCGGGCCGGCGTCGGGTTTACTCCCGATAGCCGACATGACAACGGCTTGAACGCTGTTCGGCTTGGGGTACTCCCTGATTCATGCGGCGCAGGGAATCTTACTAGATCACTTCGACGTCGCTGCCATGGATTCCGGTCAAACGTAGCGGTCGATGGCCGCGAGGAAAGTCACAGCGGACCTGCGCGGCCATTCGAGCTTCTTTGCACCAGGGCTCCGAGTACAGGATTGCTTATGGGCCAGGCACCATCATGGTGGGCTTTTCCAGCAGCGAAAAGTCGTAGCCCTCGCAGCTGACATTCGGGTTCGTGGGCGCAAACATGCCGAGCGGGTTATCCTTGAACAGCCAGGCATGCAGATCATAATGCACGAACTCCTTTGGAATGAGTGGTTCGTGTCCCTCCATTGGACCCATGAAGGGTTGATCAAAGAGAGAGGGGCGCTGCTTGGTATCTGCCGTTAGAGGCACCAGCCATTCAACAGCCACGAGCTTCAATTCATTGCCCACCGGTTCGTAGATCAATATGTTGGGTTTCATCGGATCGGGAGCGCCCCGCACCGTGAGATTGGCAAAGTGCACTCCCATCGCGCCTTTGCCATACTCCATGTGGTGCGGCATTTTCTCGCCCGAGTAATGCACGCAGGCTACCGTCGACAAGTAGTTGTCGCGCACTGCTACCTTGTAGTCTTGATATTTCTCCAGCGATTTGCGCAACATGTCGAGCTGAGCCTTGTAAGGCTCTTCGGCTGCAACTGGTCTGAGTGCTGCACCGATAAAAGCAAGCCCCAGCGCAGCGACGAACGTCCAATGGACAGATTTGCACATGCTCCCTCCTTTGGAGTGTGAGGTACCACCGCGCCATTTCTGGCTGCCATGGCCGCATTCTCTAAAGATCGGAATCAACGCCTCGCCGACAGCGCCGGTAGCTGCCGCAATTCCATCGATTGCAGGCGACGAGCAGGACCGGTCAATCGCCGCCTGCGTGATGGCTGTGTGTATTGCGGTTAGGTGCCACGACGTACGCATGTCTGCCTCGCGTCCGGTCGTGTTGGCGTTGGTTCAAACTAGCACCTCGCGATGGTGCGGCCAGTGGGGTAACCCATAATAGTCATGAAGTTGGCGCTAACGACTTTCCGGCGCACAGAGATACCCCTGCGCGGCCAGCACCTTGCGTTGCGCCTCGGTCTCGACGCCTTCCGCAACCATGGCGGCATGTGACTAGTCGGAGCCTTCGTCAGGAATGTTCAATACCGTGCCACACGCCTTGCAATGCACGGCATCGATATCATGGCGCTGCAGGCCGCAGACCGGACACGGAAACCGCACCTTGGCCGGCGCCAACAGGGCTTTGGCGAGATTCAGGAAAAGCGTCACGCCGAAGATCATTATGACAACGGTTATCAGGCGACCAATCGTTCCCGGCAGGGTGATGTCGCCGAAGCCGGTCGTGGTCAGCGCCGTGACCGTGAAGTAGAGCGCATCGGCGTAATTGGCGATCTGTTTGTTGTGAGATTTCTGAGTCTCGTAGACGACTCCCGTCATCACGAAAATGAACACGGCGAGCTTTGCCACGGCAAAGACAACTTCCTCATTTTGCCGAAAGAAGGAGCTGTCGGTGCGAAGCCGCGCCACCATCCGAACGTCGCGGAGCAAGCGCAATGTTCGAAGCGTGCGCAGGAAGCCGCCGGCTTCTCCGGCAAGCGGCGCAAGAAATGAAATGATCACGACGATATCCGTCCATGTCGACAGACGGACGAGCTCCTGCAGCGGATGTCGACTGATGATCAAGCGCGCCGAGAAATCCGCAAGGATCAGGGCACCGAACACCAGGTCGAGCGATTCAATGGCCCGGCTGCGAGGCAGGAACGATGTCACGATGATAAACAAGACCGTGACGATGTCGAGCACGAGCAAGGCGTACCTGAACCGCACGCCGACGGAAGATTCTCCCTCATATAGTTGCCGAATCCCGGTCTTCAGTAGCTCAAATGGGCTCGCGACAGAGTCGAGCAACCCATCTTTATCCGGGGTGTGAGGAAGCGCCATGGCCGATCAGATCAAACAGCTCGACGCTTCCCGGCAAAGACTCCGCATATCACCAGCAGGATGACCGCTCCGACAACGGGTTCATTGCTTGCGGGCATAGTGATCTTCGCAACGACGCCCGCCAGACATACAACAACGACGGTCCATACGATGCTCATCCTGCTGTTTCCCTATGCGGTGATCAGGCGTCCCGAGGAGGCAAACGACCGTCCGGCGTATATTTATCGACGGCTGTTGGCAGTTCCCGCGAAAGTCGGGCAAGAAGCTCTTCCTGCGACAATCCGGTCTGCTTTACCAGCGTCGCCAAGACATCCTGACCTATCGCTTGCTTGAGCTCAGGAGGCGCTATTTCCTTGTTGGGGCCAGGACCCACCCATGACTCGGCAGCGTCGCCCTGCCCGTTTTTCGTGAATTGATCGAACAACTCGTTGAGACCGCCACCAAGAAGGCTTCCGGCGCCTCCACCGCCCAGCAGACCGCCGAAGACACTCGACAGATCGCCTTGCGCCTGCGGCTGTCCGCCGCCGGGCTTGGACGAGGCGCCCGTCGCGTTGTTGAACATTTCCATCAGCTTGTCCCGGTTCTGATATCCCGCAAGGGCAAGCATTCCAAGGAGCGCAGTCATCGATGGCATGCCACGGCTCATTTCACCCTCCTTGTGATCGACAGTTTTAGCTCATGGATTCCCCAATCCGCGCATCTGAAATCGCCACGGGATTGATCCGGTCGACCGTAGTGGGCCTTTGACAGGCGCGGTCTTGATCTGAATCAATGAAGCGATGTTCTTCGGGCTGTCGCCGTTGCCTGCCCGTTCGGGTCAAAAACGGCAAGCTCAATCGGAGCGGCTACTTTCTGCTTGGCCGTCAAATGGTGACATTGCCTTGATGAGCACACGGCCCAGGCATTATTGCCGTCAGGCCGTACGCTTGACCAGCGTCGCATCGGCGTGCGCGGGGTCGAGATGCTCGCGCATTGCCCTCGCCTGCTCGGCGCCGTGCTCGATCAGCCAGCGCTCGAATGCGACGGGCGTCAACGCCGGTGCGTAGAGGAAGCCCTGCACGACGTCGCAGCCGAGCTCGGCCAGCACCTTGCGCTGCGCTTCGGTCTCGACGCCTTCGGCAACCACGGTCATGCCGAGGCCCTGACCGACACGCACGACCGCTGTCGCGATGGCGAGCGCACCGGCATCAGCTTCGATGTCGCGCATAAAACTGCGGTCGATTTTCAGCTCACGGATCGGCAGATGCGCGAGCCGGCTCAGGCTGGAATAGCCCGTGCCGAAATCGTCCAGGGACAGCCCGACGCCGAGCGCGCGGATCGCCTTCATGGTCTCGAGCGCAACCGCCCGCTCCTGCATGAACGCGCCCTCGGTGATCTCGAGCATCAAAACGTTTGGCGGCAGATCGTGCGCGGCAAGGACGTTCGCCACATGCTTTGCCAGCAGGACATTGCGGAAGTTGATCGGCGAGAGGTTGACCGACACGCTGGGGATGTCGAGCCCGGCGCGGCGCCAGCTCGCCATCTGGCGGCAGGCCTCGCGGATCGACCACAGGCCGATCTGCTCGATCAAGCCGCATTCCTCTGCGAGCGGAATGAACTTGGCAGGCGAAACGTCGCCGAGATCGGTGTCATGCCAGCGCGCCAGTGCCTCGACACCATGGATGGCACCGTCGGCGGTGCGGATCTGCGGCTGGTAGCGCAGGCTGAGCTTGTCCTCGGCGATGGCGCGGCGCAGCGCCGCGGTGAGGACGAGCCGCTGCTCGGCGAGCCCGTTCATGTCGGCGCTGAAGAAGCGATGGGTGGAGCGTCCGGCCTGCTTGGCCTTGTACATCGCCGCATCGGCCTGCTGCATCAGCGTATCGATGTCGGTGGCGTGATCGGGATAGAGGCTGATGCCGATGCTCGCGGACATCTGCATCTGCTGCGCGCCGATCCGCAGCGGCTCGGCCAGCGCCTCGGTGATCCGCATCGCAGCGCGCGCTGCGTCCTCGGCATCGCGGTTCGGCAGCAGGATGACGAATTCGTCGCCACCGAGCCGGCCGAGCATGTCGCCGGGCTCGATCTGCGCGCGCAGGCGATGCGCCAGCTCGACCAGCAGCTCGTCGCCCGCGGCGTGGCCGAGCGTGTCGTTGACGTCCTTGAAATGGTCGAGATCGAGAAACGCCAGCGCGACGTGGCTGCCGGGCCGGCAATCGTCGATCGCGGCCGTGATCAGGTGGCGCAGCTGCACGCGGTTCGGCAGGCCCGTGAGGATGTCGTGATAGGCAAGCCGCGCGATCTCCGCGCGGGCCTCTTTCCGTTCGATAGCGAGCGCGCCGAGATTGACGCAGGCATCGACGATGCGCCGGTGCCAGCGGCTCGGTGCGCGCGGCTCCCTGTAGTAGAAAGCGAAGGTGGCGATGACCCGCCCGTCCTTGGACTTGACCGGCGTCGACCAGCAGGCGCGCAAGCCGATCGACAGCGGCATCGCCTTGTAGGCCTGCCAGCGCGGATCCTTGTCGATATCAACCGTGAGCACCGGCTTGCCATAATAGGCCGCCGTCCCGCAGGAGCCGACCTCGGGCCCGATCGCGACGCCGTCGAGCGCCCGCGAATAGCCCTCGGGAAGGCTGGGACCGCCGAGCGGATGCACGAAGCCGGCGGCATCGACATGAAGCAGCGAGCAGACGACATCGGGCGCGATCTCCTCGACACGCCGGCACAGCTGGTCGGCGATCTCCGTGATCGGCAGCTCATCTGCCAGCGCGCAGGTGATCAATTGCTGGAGCGATCGCAACTGCTTGGTTTCGGTGATGTCGTCGAGCAGGGCGAAGATATGCTTGACCCGGCCCTTGCGATCGCGGAAGGCGTCGATCCTGGCAGCAACCCAGATCTCCTCGCCATCCCTGCTGTAGAGCATTACCTCGGCTTCACCGCCGCGGCCACCCGCCATCAGCCGCTTGCCGAGCCTTGCAAGCGCCCTGCGGTTGGTGTGGTGACCGGCCAGCAGGTCGCTCACGCGCTGCCCCTCGGCCTCATCGCAGCCATAGCCGAATACGTTGGCGAAGGCCGCGTTGGTGTAGCGGATCTTCAGCTCGGGATCGGTGACGATCACCGCGCGATTGGTCTGGTCGGACACCGCGTTGAGCAATCCGATCCGCACGCGGCGTTCGGCCTCCTCGGTGACGTCGCGAACGAAGACGGCGTGATGGGTTGTGCCGTCGGCAATGATGGTCGAAAGCGATATCGCCGCCCTGAGCCGGGAGCCGTCGCACCGCACGAGACTGATCTCGTCACGGACATCGACAACGGAGTCGGCCTGCAGGCACTTGAGCGCGAGAATGCCGGCGTCGCGTCCGAGCGCGGCCGCGCGCGGGAGCTTCCAGAGCCGCTCCGCGGCGGTGTTGAAATGCGTGATCCTGCGGTCGGCATCGACGATGACAACGCCGTCCTCGGCCAGCTCCAGTGCAGCCAGCAGGACTTCCGGAGTTCCGATCACAGGACAATCGTCAGCGGACATCGTTGGACCCAGGCGCGTCGCAACCTGGTGCGACAAGGGCGGCAAGCCTAGCGGTCCGATGGTGTCCAAGACGTTGGCTCAACCTGGCGTCGGCCTGCCAAGATGAGACATGATTAAGATTCCGCGAAGAAGAGCCGCGGAATTGCCAGGCAAAGCGAACCTATCCGCCGCCGGTTCCGGCCTGGAGCTTATGCAGCCGGCCGGCGACCGCCCTCACCTTGCGAGGTGCGGCCTGCCAGATCGAGAGCGCCGACAATCCGCTGACGACCATCGCGATGGCAAAGGCGAGCGTGTAGCTGCCGCCGAGATCGTAGAGAACGCCGGTAAGCCAGGGACCGGCCGCACCGCCCGCCAACGCCATCAACATGATGGCGCCGAAGATGCTGCCCTGGTGCCGGCCTTGAAAGATCTCGAACACAACTGCGCCCATGATCGAGGTCAACCCATAGCCGAGCGCGCCTTGCGCGAACACCATGAGATAGACGAGCCAGAGCGACGGCTCGTACCTGAGCGCGATCAGTGCCGCAAAGCAGATCGCAAAGCCCGCGCAGCTTGCCGCCCAGACCCATTCCCGTCCAATCCGGTCCGAGACATGACCGAGCAGGATCTGGCCGGGAATGCCGAGCAGGCTGACCATTCCGAGCGCCCACACCGCGACGCTGGGGCTGAAGCCGATGTCGAGCAGGTATTTGGTCTGGTGCACCTGCACCGCATACCAGATGTACAGGCCGCAGAAATAGCCGAGAGCGATCCACCAGAACCGCGCCGTGCGCAGTGCACTCTTCAGCGTCCATTCGGTGCCGGCCCAGACGGGATCGACGATGTTGGAAATTGGTTTTGCCGCGTTCGCCGACGGCGCTGCGTCACCGTCGGGCTGGAGGCCGAGATCCTCGGGCCGCTTGCGCAGCAGCAGATTAATCGGCGCCAGCGCGATCAGCAGCAGAAGTCCCATCGCGGTGCAGGCGGTGCGCCAGCCATTGTGCTCGATCATGTGCTGCACCCAGGGCAGCAGCGTCACCGAACCGATGCCGACGCCGGCAAAGGCAATCCCGATGGCAAAACCGCGCTTGCGGATGAACCAGTTCGGCAGGAACAGCGACTGGCCGGAATAGCCCAGACAAACGCTGCCGGCACCGACCATGACGCCCATGGTGACATAGAGATGCCAGGGCTGGCTCGTCAGCGGCGCGAGCAGCAGTCCGCCGCCCATCAGCGCGACGCCGACCTCCATCACCGCACGAGGGCCTGCGCGATCCATCAGACGGCCGATCAGCGGACTGACCACGCCCGAGATCACGAAGCCGAACGAGAAGGCGCCCGCGGTGACGCCGCGTTCCCAGCCGAACTCGGAGATGATCGACGGAAAGAACAGCGAGAAGGCGGTGCGCGCGTTGACCCCGATAGCCATGGTGACGAAGGTCACCGCGACCACGACCCAGCCATAGAAGAACGGAAGCCGCATTTGTGTTGGTTTCATCCCTGGACGATCTTTCCGATCATCGGGGGATGTCCGGGTCAAGCGCTTTTCGCGCATGCCCGGGCCACGCTTGCGTGCTGCGCAGCGATAGGCCTCAGATGCTCAGGTGTTTGGGTGAAACCAACCAAATATCGCCGTGACCGCACATGCAAGCAAGCCGACTGTCCGCAGGCCCATTTCCAGCCAGTACTGGACCGGAGCGGTATCTCTGTGAACAACCTGCGCCGACAAGCCTGCAAGACTGTCGACAATCCAGTCCAGAATACCAGTACTATGCCGGTAAGCCGTGATCTTTCTCTCGACAAGACCAGACCGCACCGTGCGGAAGCAATCGACGCAAAGATAGATTGCGACGATGCGGGCGACGATTTCATAAAGAAAGAACTGCATACGAACATTCGTTCATCAAGTAACCGGCTGTCGACCAGGCGTGTTACGCGTCAATCGGCTGCGCTGAGAACCGGGTGCGGTCATGAGCGCTACCTGGTCTTGGTGTGGCCGGATTTGGTGTTGGTTCAAATGCGGGAATGATGGGGTGTCGGTCACGCCTGGTCCAGGTGTGAGCGTTATCGCCACGACTGATCGTAGGATTTCCGCTTGGGCGTAAGCACACGCCCCGGCTCAACTGCTCTTTATGGACGACGCGTCCAGCGCTCGGCATTGACGGCGCCCGGCGGCACCTCACCCTTGATGATCGCCTCGACCTGGCGCACGGTCTCCAGCGACTGATACTCGATCGCCTGCGGCGTCAGGCCGCCGACATGCGGCGTGGCGATGACGTTTGGCAGCCGCGCCAACTCCGGCGTCGGCATCTGGTCCGGCGCGCGGCCGACATCCATCGCGGCACCGGCGATGCGCCCCTCGCGCAGTGCGGCCGCAAGCGCCGCCTCATCGACGAGATTGCCCCGCGAAAGGTTGATGAAGACGGCGTGCTGCTGCATGCGCGCCAGCGCTGCCGCGCCGATCAGATTTTCCGTCTGCTCGTTGGCAATGGCGAGGCAGACGACATAGTCGGATGCCGCCAGGAGTTCGTCGAGCGGGACGCGCCTGATCGTGCTATCACTGATCGTCACGAAAGGATCGGCAACGAGCACCTCCATGCGCAGCACCTTTGCGACCTCGGCAAGATAGCGACCGATGCTGCCAAAGCCGATGATGCCGAGCTTGCTTCCGGCGAGTTGACGCCCCATCCGCGCCTCTACCTTGCGGGCAGCCTGATAATCGGCCGTGGCTCGCGACACGCCGCGCGACAGATCAACCATGAAGCCGAGCGCGAGCTCGGCCACCGCCTGCACGAAGCCGGGACCGGCGCGCGTCACCAGCACGCCGGCTTTCGAAGCTGCCTCGACATTGACGTTGCGGATGTCGACGGCGCAGCGGACGAAGGCGGAGAGATGCGGCAATTGCGCAAAGATCTCGCCGCGGCCTTCGGTCATGCGGTCGGCGACGATGATGTCGGCGTTTCCAGCGGCGCGGACGAGGCTGGCGGCATCGAGCGGTTCGTCGCCCTCATGCAGGATCACCTCGGCCAGCGCCTGCAAGCCTTTCAGGCTGCGCTCGCCGTAATAATTCCTGCGCATCTCCGGCGTGTGGGCCAGCAAAACCTTCACGATAGACAACTCCCTCTAATAGCCGAATGCGCGCGGCAATGCGGTCGAGATCGACGGCACGAAGGCGATCACGAGCAGGCAGAGCATCAATAGCCCCAAATAACCCATGATCGGCTTCACCGTCCGCTCGATCGGCACATTGCCGATCAGGCAGGCGCCGTAAAGACCGAGACCGAGCGGCGGCGCGAACAGGCCGATCCCCATCGCGATCACCAGCACGACGCCGAAATGCAGGGGATCGATGCCGAGTTGCACGGCGACAGGAAGCAGCAGCGGCCCGAAGATGATCAGTGCGGCCGCGCCCTCCAGCACCGAGCCCATCACGATCAGGACGAGGATCGCGAGCAGCATGAACAGCCAGATGCCCGAGGTCTTGGACAGGCCCAGCATGAACTCGCCGACCGCGTGCGGGACCTGCTGCAAGGTCAGCGTGAACGCCAGCGACTGCGCCGCTGCGACGATGAAGAGCACGAGCCCGGCGCGCGTCGCCGCTTGCACGAAGCTATGCGCGGCGGCTTTCAGCGTCAGCTCCCGGAACACGAGGCTGCCGACCAGGATGGCATAGGCCGCGGCGAAGGCGGATATCTCGGTCGCTGTCGCAAAACCGGTCTTGAATCCGGTGAAGATCATGAAGATCAGGCCGAAGGATGCGATCGCACCGCTCCAGAGACCGGAGACCGGAACCTGCGGCTCGGCGTCCTCGGTCGTCACCGGCGGCTTGCCGAAGATGATGGACACGGCGATCAGCACCAGCGCCATGAGGGCCGCCGGCAGCAGGCCGGCCATGAACAGGCCGCCGATCGAGAGGTTCGCAACGAAGCCGAGGATGATCAGGTTGATGCAGGGCGGAATGGTCTCCGCCATCACGGCAGAGGCCGCGAGGAGCGCCACGGCGCTGCCCGGATTCTGCCGCGAGCGGCGCGCCGCCGGGATGAGCACGGAGCCGACGGCGGCGACATCGGCCATCTTCGAGCCGGAGATGCCGGAGAACAGCACCATCGAAGTGACCATCACGACGTTGAGGCCGCCGCGCATGCGGCCGACCGCGCGCTGTAACAGCTCAATCAGACGCACCGACATGCCGTTGGCTTCCATGAGGTAGCCGACCAGGATGAAGAAGGGGATCGCGAGCAGCACGAAATTGTCGATGCCGCGCGCCATTTGCTGCGCGAAGATGACGCCGGGCAGCGTGCCCTCCACCCAGATGAAGATCAGCGCCGCCAGCGCCAGCGCAAAGCCGATCGGCAGGCCGCCGAACAGCGTGACGAAGAAGCCGATCAGCATCAGCGTGCCCGACGACGGCACCGACGCGGGCAGCAGCGCGTCCCAGGCGAGATAGAGACCGGTCACCACGACGATCGCAGCGAGGCCCTTGGCGATGTCGGGAAGCGGCCTTGCGCAGAGCTGATCGATCGCGAACACCGTCATGAACAGCGCGCCGACCCCCATCGGATAGAACGTCAGCTCCAGCGGCAGCCCCGAACCGGTGGTCTGGCCCGCTGTCAGCGTGCCCAGCTTGATCGCGTTGAACGCGACGTAGGCCGAGATCAGCACGATCAGCAACGCGCTGGCGGCATCGACCAGTGCCCGCAGCCTCGGACCCAGCATGTCGCGGAAAAACGACACGCCGACATTCTCGCCCCGCGCAAGCGCGCTCGCCGCGCCGAAGAAGGCCGATCCGACCATCAGCCCGCGCGCGACGTCGTCAGACCATTCGACCGGCGCGTTGAAGAGGAAGCGCAGCAGTACCGAGACGCAGACCACAACGAGGTCGGCGGCCAAAAGGACGGCCGCGATCGCGTCACTCACGCGCAGCAAAAGGGCAATGCTCCCGCGGCGGCCGCCTGAGAGGGACGCGGCGGCTGTCATCGTCATCTCAGGCCTGGGTCGCGCGGATCATATCGATGACGGGTTTTGACTCCGGCCGCGCCTTGATGAAATTCTCCGTCTGCGGCGCAACGCGCTTCCTGAAGGCATCCCGGTCGCATTCGGCCACCGTCACGCCCTTCTCGGTCAGCGCCGCCAGCGCCTCCTTCTCAACCGCAAGACCGTGCGCGCGCGTGTCGGCCGCCGCCTTCTTCGCAGCATCGAGAAAGCCGTCGCGCAGCTTCGGATCCATGCGGTTGTAGGTCATGTCGCTGAAGTAGATCGCGAGCGGCGAGAAATTGTGCTGCGTCAGCGCATAGAACTTGGCCGTTTCGAAGAACTTGCTGGCGAGGATGGTCGGCGGGTCGTGTTCGAGTCCGTCGAGCACGCCGGCCTGCAACGCGGTGTAGATTTCGCCAAACGCCAGCGGCGTCGCCGCTGCTCCCATCAGCCGCAGGCATTCCGTGATCACGGGATTTGGCAGCGTCCTGATCTTCAGACCCGCGAGATCCTCGGGCGTCTTCACCGGCTTCTTTGCCAGCACGCTGCGCGAGCCGAAATTGTACGCCCAGGCGATGATGCGGATGTTGGCGCCCTTGAGCAGCGCATCCTCGATCGGCTTGGCGGCGCCGGCGTCGAATGCCTTGGTCTGCTGCGGGAAGCTTGCAAAGAGATAGCCGAGGTCGAAGGTGCCGACGAGCGGCACCAGATTGGCCGAGATCGACGAGCCCGACACCATGAGATCGATGACGCCGAGCTTCACCGAATTGATGACGTCGATTTCCTGGCCGAGCTGATTGTCGGGGAAGAACGCGACCTCGACCTGCTCACCGAGCCCGTTGGCCTTCAGGCTCTTGACCAGATTGTCGTAGTAGACGCGGCCGTTGGCAAACTTGGGATCGTTCGGCAGCGACGAGGAGCATTTCAGCTTCAGTGTCGCGGCTTCGGCGCGGCCGATGATGGCGGGAGAGACTACGAGGCCGGCGGTTATCGCCGTCGAGGATTTGATGAACGCGCGACGGCTCACTGGCACGATTGGCATTGTGCTCTCTCCCCAAGCGTTTTTTTATTTGTGCCGCAGTCGTTGCCGCAGCCGTTTGATCGACTGTAGGGCCAAAGCGACAAGACAGGCAAGGCGGTGCTCGGTCAGGCAAAGTGCCAATTGATCCAATTCAAGTATGGATCGATGCCGAAGTCATAATGATCGTCGGCGGCTCGCCAACGCAAAAGGCTGCGGGATTGGTTCCCGCAGCCTTTATCTTTGATCTTTCGCAGAACGGTCCGTGTGCGCGATCAGCGCGAATGCGCACCGCTCAACTGGCCGACCGCGTCGTCCTGACGCGAGGGACGCAGCGCATAGGCGCCGTCGCCGAGCAGGGCCTGCGCAAGCAGCGCGATGGCCCAGAAAGCGGGATATTCCCAGCCGCCCTTCGGGTTGTTGAAGAAGAAGCCGGCCGCACCGTGCACGGTGAAGATGGCGCCGAGCAGGATCGGAATGCCGGCGAGCGCGGCATAGCGGGTCCACACACCGAGGATCAGGGCGACACCGCTCAGCACCTCGACGGTCATCACGAGATAGGCGAGCTCGGGCGGAAAGCCGAGGCTGCCGAAGAACTTTGCGGTCCCGGCCGGGGTAAAGACGAACAACTTCAAGCTGGCATGGGCGAGAAACAGCGCGCCCAGCGTCACGCGCAACACCAACGCCGCATAGGGCGCGGTACGGGAATCGATCATGATGGTCTCCTTTGATAGCCGCCTTATGATCTATTCTCATTTCGGTGATAATCTGCTATTTTGGAAGAATAGTTCACACCCAGAGAGTGAGATTATTGCTCGACCGCCTGACCAGCCTGGAAGTCTTCGCCAAGGTGGCGTCAGTTGGCAGCCTGTCCGGTGCTGCGCGGACGATGGGCCTGTCGCAGACCATGGTCACCAAGCACGTTGCCTCGCTCGAGGGTCGCCTCGGCATCAAGCTGTTCCATCGGACCACGCGCCGGCTGTCGATCACCGAGGCCGGGCGCAGCTATCTCGAATCCTCCGAGCGTATCCTGGCTGACATGGAAGCCGCCGACGCCGCGGTCGCCGCCGAACGGGTCGAGCCGCGCGGACTGTTGCGAATCAACGTGCCGGTGGTGTTCGGCACACGGCAGATCGCGCCGCTGCTCGGTGATTTTGCCGAGCGCTATCCGAAGGTCACGACGGAGCTCGGCCTCAACGACCGGTTGGTTGATCTCGCCGAGGAAGGCTGGGACCTTGCGATCCGCATCGGGCGCTTGCGCGACTCCAGCATGGTGGCACGGCGGCTGGCACCGAACCGCCTCATGGTCTGCGCCGCGCCGTCTTACCTCGCCAAACACGGCGCTCCGCGCACCGTCGCCGACCTCGCAGCCCATAACTGCCTCGGCTATACCCTGTCGCAGCAAGCAAGCGCCGCCGAATGGCTGTTCGGTGCGGACGGCGAGATCCGCGTCCAGGTGAGCGGCAACCTCCGCGCCAACAATGGCGATGCGCTGCGCGCCGCGAGCCTCGCCGGTCTTGGCCTCGCGCGGCAGCCGACCTTCATCATCGCCGATGATCTGCGCGCCGGGACCCTGGTGGCGCTGCCGCTCGACCAGCCGGAGGTCCAGTCGTCGGCGGTGCATGCGGTCTATTTACCCGATCGTCGCCCACCGGCGAAGGTCCGCGCGTTCATCGATTTCCTGGCGGCGCGCTTTTCCCCGGAGCCGCCCTGGGATCGCGGACTGTTCTGAAGACGCTGCGACGCAAGGGGCATCTGCGGCAGGAGAGCCCGCAATTTGCTGCGCGGGCGCTGCTGTAGTTTGATGCCGGAAGATTGTCGTTCGGGGATTCGAACTGATGGCGCACGACGCTCCCACTGCCAAATCATGGCCGCTGTTTCGGTCGCTTGCGTCCTATTCGCTGCCGGGAGACCTGATGGCGGGCCTGACGCTGGCCGCGATCGCCATTCCCGAACAGATGGCGACGGCGCGGCTCGGCGGCTTCGCACCGCAGATCGGCTTCTTCGCCTTCATGGCGGGCTCGCTGGGCTTCGCGCTGCTCGGCAGCAATCGCTTCCTGTCCTGCGGCGCCGATTCCACGATCACCCCGATCTTCGCCGGCGGCCTTGCGGCAGTCGCCGCGACCGGCTCGCCGGAATATCAATCGCTTGCGATCGCGCTCGCGCTCATGGTCGGCGCGATGCTGGTCGCGAGCGGCATCTTCCGCCTTGGCGGCATCGCCAATCTGTTGTCGGTGCCGGTGATGGTCGGCTTCCTCGCCGGCATCTCCGTTCACATCATCGTTTCGCAACTGCCGGGTGTGCTCGGGGTGGAGGCGCCAGGCGGGCCGACGCTCGATCGCATCGGCACGCTGGCGCGCGAGCTCGGCCGGTCCAATCCCTACACGATCTTCATCGGCTTCGGCGTGCTCGCCGTCGTCTTTCTCGCCGAGACGATCAGCGCCAAGATCCCTGGCGCGTTGATCGGGCTGGTCGGGGCGACGCTGGCCGTGATCGGGGCGGGGCTCGAAGCCAAGGGCGTGAAGGTGGTCGGCACCGTCCCGGGCACGCTGCCGATGCCGACCTTGCCGGAGCTTGCGCCCGAGGCGTGGGTGCGCCTCGTACCGCTGGCCTTCGTGATCACTGTCGTCGTGATGGTCCAGACCGCGGCGACCACGCGATCGTTTCCCTCCGATCCCGACAAGCCTGCCGACGTCGACCGCGATTTCCTCGGCGCCGGCGCCGGCAGCCTGCTTGCGGGCGTATTCGGCGCGTTTCCGGTGAATGCCAGCCCGCCGCGCACGGGCATCGTGGTCGAGACCGGCGGACAGTCACAGCTGTCGGGCCTTGCCGCAGCGCTGATCGTGCTGGCGCTACTCGCTTTCGGCACCGGGCTTTTGCAGCACGTGCCGGACGCGGCGCTCGGCGGCATCCTGCTGTTCGTCGCGCTGCGGATTATCCGCCTCAAGCAGATCGCGACGATCTATCGCCAGTCCTTCAGCGAGTTCCTGCTGATCCTCGCCACCGCCGCGCTGATCATCGTGCTGCCGATTCAGCAGGGCGCGTTCCTCGGCATCGTACTGTCGCTGCTGCATGGCATCTGGAGCACGACGCGCGCGAAACTCGTCGAGTTCGATCGTGTGCCCGGCACCACGATCTGGTGGCCGGCACATCCGCACATTGCAGGCGAGCGCCTACCGGACGTCGCCGTGATCGGATTGCAGGCGCCACTGTCGTTTCTCAATGCGCCTGCCTTCCGCAACGACGTGGCAAATCTCCTCAAAGACTCCGCGCCGAAGCTGCTGGTGTTGGAAGCCAGCGGAATCGTCGAGATCGATTTCACCGCAGCGCAGGTCCTGCTGGACATTTTCCGCGCCTGCCGCGAGCAAGGCGTCACCGTCGCGGTGGCGCGGCTGGAATCGGTGCGCGCGCAGAACGCGTTCGAGCGCTTTGCCATCTTCGATATCCTGCCGCGGGACCACATCTTTCACAGTGTGAACGAGGCCGTGGGCTCGCTCGCCAAATAGCTGTTATCACAGCCCAAGCGCCGGATAGTCCCGCTGCGCGGCCTCCCGAATCCAGCCCGCCTGGATCGCGCGATAGAGGATCTGCGCGGTCTTCATGTCGTCCGCCTTCATGCAGAGATCGATGATGCGGCGGACAGCGTCGTCGCGCATCAGATCGTCCGAGATCTTCATCGCGATCTCCATCGCGGTGCGCGCCGCGCGTTCATAGCGCTCGCTTTCGCGCTTGCGCTGCTTCTCCAGCGATTTTCGGCCGTGGCCGGCAGAGCCGCCAACCAGTTCCGCGCTCGCGGATGCGGACTGGCAGATGTTGCGGATACGGTCGGCAGCCTCGATGTCGCCGATCGGCCACTGGACCGGCTCATCCCAGATGTCGGACGGCTTTTGCCTCGCGAACCAATTCATCGCCCCGCCACCCGTGGTCTTGCAGTCGCGCCAGCATATTGAATCCGATCGAAATCGGCGAGGCGGATTTTTCCGCCATGCCGGCTGGCTTGCGGCGCGCTCAGGAGGTGCGCCGTGGCCCGATCGCTTCGAACTGCGCCTTCTGCTCGTCGTTCAGCGTGGCATAGAAATCTTCGAGCGCAGATCGCACCGATTTGACGCCGTCGAGCATCGTCTCGAGCCGCTTGCGGCTCGCGGCCATGCGCGCCGGCGGCGTCATCACGTCGCTGGGCTGGCAGGCCGACTTGAGCGACGCGCTGACGTTGGCGCTGGTATCCTGGAGCACTTGCAGCGCGGCGCGCTGGGTGTCGTCGGGATGAAGCCTCGCTTCGATTTCCGCGCCGGGCCAATCGAGCCCGCTAGGCGAACCGCAATTCTGCACCAGGGATGAATTGGCGTTGCCGGACGCCGTCGCGCGGCGCTGGTCTTCGGCCAGAGCGTTGAAGCGCGCCTTCTGCTCATCAGTGAGCCCGCCGTAGAATTTGTCGAGTGCGGGCTGCACGAGATCGACGGCCTTCACCATTGCTTCGACGCGCTGCTGCATGGCCGCGAGCCGGCCGGGCGCCGTCGCCGCGACCTGCGTTGGACATGACGTGCGGATCAACTCGGCCGCCTGGATCGAGGCATTGCCGAGCGCGTCGAGATCGGCGCCCTGCGCATCCGTCGGCTGCACAGCATCCGCGATCTGGTCGATCGGCAGGCCAATGATCTCGCGGCGATCGCTGCCGCAGAGCTGATCGAGACCGACGCCTCTCGCCTGCCGTCGTCCGTATGCACGTCGCGGCAGATAGGTTGCGAGGCCGTCATAGCCGTAAGGGCCGAAGATGCCGGCATAGATGTCGGGATAGCCGTAGCCCCAGAAGCCGAGACCATCGCCCCAGATCGTGTAGTCGTAGAGGTCGTTGTAGGCGAACGGCCAGAACAGCGGTCCCACCCAGCCATAGAAGCCGCCGGGATGCTGCCACCATCCGCTGCTTGCGCCATGCCAGCCGGCGAGTGCGGCAGCGGCTGCGATCTGGGCCCGCGCCGCCGGATTGCTGATCAGCCGGCCGTTACGGAAGGCACTGGAGTGGACGTTCAGCGCATTGCGGAAATTCGCAGGACGCACGGACGCATTGCGGATCTGACCGAAGCTCGCCCCGCCATGTCGGGCGCCGGTCGCGAACCTCGCCCCACCATGATGCCCGCCGCCGAAATGTGCGTGGCCGAAGCCATGACCGCCGAAATGGCCGCCGCCGTGATGACCACCGCCATGCCCGCCGACGTGATGTCCACCACCATGTCCACCGCCATGACCACCACCGCCATGACCACCACCACCATGGCCACCGCCGCCGCCCTTCGCCAGAGCCGCACCCGCCAATATGCAGGCAAGCCCTATTGCGGCAATTCCAATGACCGGTCGCAACATCGCATCCTCCCGAAGGTGCCGCACCATTGAGGCATCGGAACATGTCGGGAATTGGAACCGGCCGGCTTGCCGAAAGTTCCCGCGACGGAGCTACGCCGCCGGCACGATCTTGCCGGGATTGAAGATGTTCTGCGGATCGAGCGCCTTCTTCAGCGCCCGCATCGCATCGAGCGCTTCCGAGCCGAGCTCGGCCTTGAGATATTTCTGCTTGCCCTGCCCGATGCCGTGCTCGCCGGTGCAGGTGCCGTCCATCGCCTGCGCGCGCTCGACCAGGCGATGCATGAACTCCTCACCGCGCGCCATCTCGTCCGGATCGTCGACGTCGCAAAGCAGCGAGCAGTGGAAATTGCCGTCGCCGACATGGCCGACGATCGGCGAGATCAGCCTCAGCCGCTTCAGATCTTCTTCGGTCTCGTTGACGCAATCCGCAAGGCGCGAGATCGGCACGCAGACGTCGGTTGCGACCACACCGGCGCCGGGCCGCAGCGCCTTCACCGACCAATAGGCATCGTGCCGCGCCTGCCAGAGTTTCGTGCGATCCTCGGGCTTGGTGGTCCAGGAGAAATCGCCACCGCCACAGTCCTTGGCGATCTCGCCGAACGCCTTGGACTGCTCGGCGACTTCGATCTCGCTGCCGTGGAATTCCATGAGCAGGAGCGGCGTCTCCGGCAGCGTCAGTTTGGAATAGGCATTGCAAGCCTTCACCTGCGCCGCGTTGAGCAACTCGATGCGCGCCACGGGAACACCGGTCTGGATGGCCAGGATCACCGCCTGGCAGGCGCCATGCACCGTTTCAAAGGAAACGGCGCCGGCCGCGATCATCTCTGGTATGCCGCGCAGGCGGATGGTGAGCTCGGAGATGATGCCAAGCGTGCCTTCGGCGCCGATGAAGAGATGCGTCAGGTCGTAGCCGGCGGAAGATTTCTTCGCACGTGTGCCGGTCGTGATGATCTCACCGTCGCCGCGCACGACCTTCAGCGCCAGCACGCTCTCGCGGATGGTGCCGTAGCGCACCGCGTTGGTGCCGGAGGCGCGCGTCGAGGCCATGCCGCCGAGAGATGCATCCGCGCCGGGATCGATCGGGAAAAACAGGCCCTGGTCGCGCAGATGTTCGTTGAGTGCCTTGCGCGTCACGCCGGGCTCGATCACGCAGTCGAGGTCCTCGGCATGCACCGCGAGCACCTTGTTCATGTCGCGCAGGTCGATGCAGATTCCCCCCGCCGGCGCATTGACCTGACCCTCGAGCGAGGTGCCGGTGCCGAACGCAATCACCGGCACACCATTCTTGGCGCATATCCGTACCACGTCCTGGATGTCTTTCGTCTCCTGCGCCATCACCACGCCATCCGGCGGCTGGTTGGCGAGCCACGTCGTGGTGTGGCCGTGCTGCTCGCGCACGGCCTGCGAGGTGATGAAGCGATTGCCGAAGCGCGCGGTGAGCGCTTCCAGCGCACTGGCCAGGGCTTTCGGCTCGGGCCGCGGCGGATTATTGGTGATGGTCATACCCACGGACATTCCTCCCGACAGGAGACCGTGGCAAAGGACATATGGCGGGTCAAGTCAAGGGACCCGACACATGTCGGCAAGGACATGTCGGAAAGGACATGGCGGGAAGGAAGATGACGCAGAGAGCTGCCCCTGGAGATGCCACGCTCACGCCCGAGCCGTTCCGTTCCTCGATCATGCAGATCGAGCCGCAATGGATCGACTATAACGGCCATCTCAACATGGCCTATTACAACGTGATGTTCGATCGGGCGATCGACCAGCTCTGGCTGAAGCTCGGGATCGGGCCGACCTATATGAAGGAGCGCCACGGCTCGACCTTCACTGCGGAATGTCACGTGCGCTATCTGCGCGAGATCCATCTCGGCGATCCCGTGCAGATTTCGGTGTGGCTGCTGGAGGCCGACGACAAGCGGCTGCACACTTTCGAGGAGCTGCGCCACGCGACCGAAGGCTGGCTGTCGGCCACCTCCGAGAACATGTCGCTGCACATGGACATGACCTCGCGAAAAGTGGCGCCTTTCCCGCCCGACATTCGCGAACGCATCGCCTCCGTGGTCAAGGACCACAGCGCGGTGCACAGGCCCGAGGGCATCGGGAGAAACGTCGCGATGCCCTCGAAGCGGCAGCGCTAGACCCTGGTGCGGCCGCGCGCCAATCCGAACACGGCCGAGATCAGGAACAGCACGACCGCGATGAAGAAGATGACCTTGGCGATTTCGATCGAAGCGCCGGCGATGCCACCGAAGCCCAGGATACCGGCGATCAGTGCGATAACCAGAAACGTCACAACCCAGCCAAGCATGGTCAAAACCTCTGTTTCGATGTTTGTCTGCGATCGGCGCGGCCTCGCGCCACGCCGCGGTTGCACAGACAATCTCGACCTCGAAACGATGGTTCCGGACTGAGAGGGGCGGAAATTCGCCGAAGTGACTGGAACAAATCGGCCCTCGGCGTACGTGGAAAACCCCTCGCCGCCGCCCCATATAGGGGCTAATCCCTGTTATGAAGGCTCCCTTCCGCCACCCCGCGGTGCCATCGTGGGGCCACTGATTCGCATGACCGAGCCGAGCAAAATCACCTCTCACAGCGTTCCCGACCACCAGCCTGCGGCCGGCGGCATTGCCGCGCGCGCCCGTGCCTCGGTGGGCCCGAAATATCTGACCGGCCTCAACCCCGAGCAGCGCGACGCCGTCGAGACGCTGGACGGCCCGGTGCTGGTGCTCGCCGGTGCCGGCACCGGCAAGACGCGCGTGCTCACCACGCGCATCGCCCATATCCTGAGCCAGGGCCGCGCGCGTCCCGGCGAGATCCTGTCGGTGACTTTCACCAACAAGGCCGCGCGCGAGATGAAGCACCGGCTCGGCCAGATGCTGGGACAGGCGGTCGAGGGCATGCCGTGGCTCGGCACCTTCCACTCGATCGGCGGCCGGATCCTGCGGACGCACGCCGAGCTCGCGCAGCTCAAGTCGAATTTCACCGTGCTCGACGTCGACGATCAGGTGCGGCTTTTGAAGCAGCTCCTGCAGGCCGAAAGCATCGACGACAAGCGCTGGCCGGCGCGCATGCTGGCCGGCCTGATCGACGGCTGGAAGAATCGCGGCCTTGGCCCGACGCAGGTGCCATCGGGCGAAGCCGCGATGTTCGCAAACGGCAAGGGCGGCAAGCTCTATGCGAGCTACCAGGAGCGGCTGAAGATCCTGAACGCCGCCGATTTCGGCGATCTATTGCTGGAGAACATCCGCATCTTTCGCGAGCACCCGGACATTCTGCGGCAGTACCAGCAGCGCTTCAAATTTATCCTGGTCGACGAATACCAGGACACCAACGTCGCGCAGTATCTGTGGCTTCGGCTGTTGTCGCAGGCGCCGTCCTCCAGCTCGTCATTGCCCGGCTTGCCCCGGCAATCCATCGATTCTTCGCAAGATGGATCACCGGGTCTCGACGCTTCGCGTCGGCCCGGTGACGACGAGAAAAATGATACGGCGCCTATTCCTGCAAGCGAAAGAGCCCACGTCAAAAACATCTGCTGCGTCGGCGACGACGACCAGTCGATCTATGGCTGGCGCGGCGCGGAGGTCGACAACATCCTGCGCTTCGAGCACGACTTTCCCGGGGCCAAGGTCATCCGGCTCGAGCGCAACTATCGCTCGACCGGCCACATCCTCGCCGCCGCCTCGCATCTGATCGCGCACAACGAAGGCCGGCTCGGCAAGACGCTGCGGACCGAGGACGAGGACGGCGAGAAGGTCACGGTCACCGGCGCCTGGGATTCGGAAGAGGAAGCCCGCGGCATCGGCGAGGAGATCGAGCAGCTCCAGCGCCAGGGCGACAAGCTGAACGAGATCGCGATCCTGGTGCGCGCGTCCTACCAGATGCGCGAGTTCGAAGATCGTTTCGTCACGCTCGGCCTGCCCTATCGCGTGATCGGCGGCCCGCGTTTCTATGAACGAGCCGAGATCCGCGATGCGCTGGCCTATTTGCGCGTCATCAACTCGCCCGCCGACGATCTCGCCTTCGAGCGCATCGTCAACACGCCCAAGCGCGGGCTTGGCGATGCCACCGTGCAGATGCTGCACGATCATGCCCGCAAGCGCCGCATTCCGCTGTTCGAAGCTGCGCGCGCCGTGGTCGAGACCGACGAGCTCAAGCCGAAGGCGCGTGGCTCCTTGCGCGACCTCGTCACGCAATTCGATCGCTGGCGCGCTCAGCGCGAGGTGACTGCGCATACCGATCTCGCCCAGATCGTGCTCGACGAGAGCGGCTATACCGAGATGTGGCAGAAGGACCGCTCGGCGGATGCCGCGGGGCGGCTCGAAAACCTCAAGGAGCTGGTGCGCTCGATGGAGGAGTTCGAAAACCTGCAGGGGTTCCTCGAGCACATCTCGCTAGTGATGGATCGCGACGGCGGCGCCGAGGAAGATGCGGTGTCGCTGATGACGCTGCATTCGGCCAAGGGGCTCGAATTCGACAACGTGTTCCTGCCGGGCTGGGAGGAAGGCCTGTTCCCGAGCCAGCGCACGCTGGACGAACAGGGCCGCGCGGGTCTCGAGGAAGAGCGTCGGCTCGGCCATGTCGGCCTCACCCGCGCCCGCCGCCGCGCAAAACTCTATTTTGCGACCAACCGCCGGATCCATGGCACCTGGTCGACCACGATCCCCTCGCGCTTTCTCGACGAACTGCCGGCGGCCAATGTCGAGATCACGGAATCCAAGGGCGGCTCGGCCTGGGGCGGTACCGGCGGCTACGGCGCCTCGCGCTTCGACGACATGGAAGCCTTCGGCTCCAGCTATTCGACCCCGGGCTGGCAGCGCGCTCAAGCCAATCGCAACCGTGGCCAGGGCGGCCGCAACGGCGGCGGACGCGGCGGCTTCGAGGAGGAGCCCTCGCCATTTTCCGCCGCGCCCGATTTCGGCGGCAGTTTTTCGTCGCGTCGCCGCGGCCCGATGACGATCGAAGGCGAGCTGGTGGCAAAATCGACCGGCACGACGTCCGAATTCTCGATCGGCGACCGCGTCTTCCACCAGAAATTCGGCTACGGCCGTGTCGCCAAGATCGACGGCAACAAGCTCACCATCGCCTTCGATAAGGCCGGCGAGAAGAAGGTCGTGGACAGTTTCGTGCAGCGGGCGTGAGGGCGCGGACTGTTGCGGCGGCGTTACGCCACCGGCTTTCCTTGCTCCACGCCCCTTGACCATCGCGAACTTCCCCGTATCAGATGCGGCATGATCCGGGGCTTCATCACATTTTCCGTACTCGCATTTGGCATGCCGTCGCTTGCAGCAGCCGAGACGATGAGCTTTGGCGATGCGATCGGCATGCTGGCCAAGAGCTGCGGTGCGGAGATTGTGGCCAATTGCCGCGGCGTGAACCCGGATTCGACGCGACTGAAGGAATGCCTGTCGCGCAACCGGGACGTCATGTCGCCGCAATGCCAGACCGATTACCTCGCGGCCTTCGACGCGATCCAGAAGCGGGTTGCCGCGCGCGTGACGGTCGCGAACGCCTGCCAGCGCGAGATCGTCAAGGTCTGCGGCGGCTCGACCAAGGAGACCAGCAAGTCGATCCCGTGCCTGATCTCGACGCCGAAGGGCATCAGCAACAACTGCCTGAAGGCGGTGGACGACGCGGGGTATCGCTGATGCGCGCGGCCGGGCTCACCCTGCAATCCATCGGTCTTGCCCTGATGCTCGCGGCAGGCCCCACGAGCGCGCAGACGGCGCCGCCGACGCGGGACGACATCGTCGCCAAGCTCAACCATTTCGAGCAGGCGCCCGATTTCGATCTGGCGGCGCTGAAGCAGCAGGTGATGGAGCGTGCGAAGACGCGGATCAAGAACGATCCGGGTCCGGTCAACCGCCCGCTGATCGCGCCCGACCTCGCGAGCCTGCCCGCCTTCAACGCGCAGATCCAGTTCGATGACGACACGCCAATCATCCAGCCGGGGTCCTATCAGGCCGTCGGCCGCATCGCCGACGCGCTGGTTCACGCCTCGCTCCTGCCCTACACCTTCTTGATCGTGGGCCACGTCGAATCCAATTCGAAGACGCGCGAAGCAAACGCAATCTTGAGCCAGCGCCGAGCCGATGCGATCCGCGACGTGCTCGCCAACACGTTCAAGATCTCTGCCAAGCGCATCCAGTCGATCGGCCTTGGCGAGGAGCAATTCCTCGACCGCGCGCGGCCGACGTCGTCGGCAAACGGGCAGATGCAGATCCTGACGCTTGCAAAGCTCCCTGAGGAGCAGGCCAGCCAGCCGGCTGCACCCAAACCTGCGGCGCCGGCCAAGAAGCCGGCGAAAAAACGCTAGTCGATTGCATCGGGGCGGTGCTCGGAACCCCTTGAACCCCTGACTGTTTTCTCGTGTGCAGGCCGCCTCGAATACCTGCTCTGCGCGACAAATGCGCCGGTTTGTGCAGGGGGCCCTCAGATGCTATAGGCTTGGCGCTTTCTCCGACCTGCATCCTCAGTGAGACCAAGATGGGTGGCTTTTTTCAGCGCCAACTTGCCGTTTATGTCGAGTATCATCGCGATCCCCGGAACACGGCGATGCATGTGATCGGTATTCTCTTGCTGTTCACGGGTGCCGTGATGCCGCTGACGCTGGTGACGGTGCCGCTGTTCGGTTTCGAATTCAGCCTTGCGCTGATTCTGGCCTTGCCGGTCCTCATCTATTGGCTGTTGCTGGATGTCGCGCTCGGAACGGGGATTCTGGCCGTGTCGATTGTGCTGTTTTCAATCGCGACGACCATTGCGGCGCAAGTCAGCACCGTGGCGATGTGGGCAATTTTCGCCACGCTGGTCGCGCTCGGCTTCGCCGCACAGGCCATCGGCCACAAGGTTTTTGAGGGGCGCGAGGCCTCGTTGTTCACCTTTCCGTCTCATCTTTTGCTTGGACCGATGTTTGTAATGGCGAAATTATTCATTGCGTTGGGTTTTCGTCGTGACCTTGCCGCGATTCTCGCGCCTGTTCCGACCAATTCCCTTTCGACCCGATAAGATTCCAGAGCGGAACAGCAGCAACGTTCTTCATGACTCTCGTACTGGTTACCGGTGGCAGCGGCTTCATCGGACATCATCTTGTAGAAGCGCTCCGCGGCAGAGGGCAGCGGGTGCGCGTTCTCGATGTGCGGCCGCCGGCCGCGCCGTGTGCTGACGTCGACTACGTCGCGGGCTCGGTGCTCGACGGCGAAGCGGTCGATCGCGCGCTCGCAGGCGTCGATCAGGTCTATCACCTTGCCGGCCTGCCCGGCATGTGGGTCGCCAACAAGCAGGATTTCCACGAGGTCAATTGCCGCGGCACCGAGGTCGTGCTGAGCGCCGCGCAGCGCCGCGGCGTGTCGCGCTTCGTGCACTGCTCGACGGAATCGATCCTGTTCCCCTACTCGCAGCTAGGCGGCATTCCCGCCGAGGAGGCGCTGCAGCCGGTCGACGCGATGCCGGGCGCCTATACGCGATCGAAGTCGCTTGCCGAACACTGTGCGGCAAAAGCCGCGGCGGCGGGCTTTCCGCTCATCATCGGCACACCGACCATGCCGATCGGGCCGGTCGATCACAACCTCACGCCACCGACCGCGATGCTGTGGTACTTCCTGCAAAAGAAGGTGCAGCCGCACATCAACTTCCTCGTCAACCTGGTCGATGTGCGCGATGTCGCCATGGGCCTCGTGCTCGCGATGGAGCGCGGCCGCATCGGCCAGCGCTACATTCTCGGCGGCGACTGCGTCCGGCTCGGACAGATCCTGCGCATGATGTCGGTGATCAGCGGCCGCAAGCAGTACCCTATCGCGGTGCCCGGCAGGCTCGCCGAGCTTTCGGCGATCATGCTCGAATACATCTCCGACCACGTCACGCACCGGCCGCCCAACGGCACCGGCGAAGGCGTGCGCATCGCGCTTGCCGCCAGCGACCTCTCGATCGACAAGGCGCGCACCGAGCTCGGCTATGCGCCGCGCCCGGTCGAGCCGGTACTGCGCGAAACCATCACCCATCTGCTCGCACGCGGCGGCCTGCAAACGCAGGCCGGCATCGAGCGTCACGCGCTCAGCTCGCGCGCGAGCTGAGCCCAAGCCCTAAGCAAGAACCTTTCCGCATGTCCTTTGATTTCAGCAAGCTTCTCTCCTTCGCCTGGGGTGGCTGGACCACGACCTGGCCGACCAAACTCCTGGCGCTGATCTGGCTCGCCTGGCTTGCGAGCTGGGTGGGAGCCTCGTTCTGGCAGGGCCGCACCCAGAAGCAGGTGATGACGCTGGACTCGCAACGCTATCGCCTGCCGATCCTGATCGGCGGCATCCTGTTCACCCCGTGGACCGCGGAAGTGCTGAACGAGAAGCCGTTATGGGTGTTTGGCGAGACCGGCGTCTACATCGCGGCGCTCGTCGTGCTCGCCGGCATCTCCTTCACCTGGTGGGGACGTCTGCATCTCGGCAAGTTCTGGTCGAACACCATTACCCACAAGGAAGACCATCGCGTCATCGACACCGGTCCGTATGGCATCGTGCGTCATCCGATCTACACCGGCCTGATCGCCGGCATGCTCGCGACCGGCATCGCGGTCGGCACGGTGACGGCAATCCTCGGCGCCATCCTGATCTCGCTCGGCATGTGGCAGAAGGGCCGGATGGAAGAAGTCTTCCTGTCCAAGGAACTCGGCGAAGACGCCTATGGCGCCTATTGCCGCCGCGTCCCGATGATCATTCCGTTCCTGTCGCCGCGGTAACATCTGCGCGCTGCCTTGGCCGCCTGACATCCGGTTCCGGCGGAACGAATCGTCGCACCCGGACATTCCCTTTCATTCAGCGAATGGAGAATGGGAATGAGGAAGTATCTCTTCGCAACAGCCATGGTCGGCGCAATGGCGGTTCCCGCACTCGCGGACGAGGTGGGCGTCGGAGTCCACGCCGGCCCGGTCGGCGGCGGCGTGACTGTCGGTGAGTCCCACGAATACCGGGACCGCGATCGTGATCGCACCACCATCATCAAGCAGCGCGAGCCGCGTGAGGACAGGACGACCGTTATCAAGAAGCAGAATGAGGACGGCAGTCGCGAAAAGACCGTCATCCATCACGACAACGACTGACGCAAAGGGCCCGCTAAGCGGGCCCTTCTTTATTTTTGCAGCCTTTTGTGAGCGCCAGCGTCCGGGCTCAGCGTACCGATTTGGGCGGAGCGTCGGCCGCCTGCGCCGGCATGGCCGGCAGCAGATGACGCGGGATGACAATGTCTTGCGCGGCGGCAAGCGGCGCGCTTTCAGACAATCCGTTGGCCTGCGCGAGCGACCAGACCGGCACGTGATACTGCGCGGCGATGCGATCAAGCGTGTCGCCGGCACGCATCGGCAGCTTCACGCCCGAGTCCCATAATTCCACCGGCGTGTCGCCGGGGACGAGATAGCGCAGCGGCACGGGCTCGCCCTGCGCCTGCGCCGGCACGCGCGGCAATTGCGCGACCATGTCCACGATCTGGCGATGGATGTCTTCGGACTTCTCGATGTTGATGTGCGTGACGCGCTTGTTCTGCTTCAGGTCGAAGCTGGCATAATGGCCGCGATAGCCGGGCTCTGCGACCACGTCGCCGCCGCCGAGCACGCTGTCGGACAGATAGATGTTGATGAAGCGCTCCACGTTGAGCGGTACGTTTCCGGTCGCATGCGCGGGATCGATGGTGATGACGAGACTGACCGGAATCTTCTCCTCCGCGAACACCTCGGCGAAGATGATCGAGCACAGGCCACCCATGGAATGACCGATCAACACCACCGGCGCAGGCTCTTCGCGGTAGGACGAGATCGCCCGCCGGGCAATCAGCCGGCAGAGCGTGAATTCGTAGACGTCGGCCTTGAAGCCGGCCTCGGTCAACCGCTCCGCGAGGCGGTCCATGCCGGTCGAGAAGATCGGTCCCATGGCGCCGCGGAAGAGGTAGACGCGCGGCGATGGCCCGGGCTCGGCCTCAGCGGGCAGCGGGGGTGGCTGCGGCAGTGACGGCAGTGCCGCGATCGCGGCCGCCTTCTTGGGCTTTGCCGGCGAAGCGACCGCCATGGCGGTAGAGACGGCGAGAAGCACGCCGGCCGCCAGCAGGACCACTCGCCTCAAAACAACCATGCGTCCTGCAATCCCATCGCGGGAAGCCGGGCGCCTCCCTATTCCGGCCTTACTGACCATCGATTTGGCAGAATTTGGGGCACAAAGCCTGCTCAATCGCGCGCCAACGCCCAGCGTTCGCCTGCCGCTCACCTATCGAGAACCGGCGATACGTCTGAACCAGTCATCCAGAAGCGCCTTCTCGTAGCCGTGGCGGCCACCCAGGCGGCCGGAGGGATTGCTCAGATAGTTCATGTCGCTGAGATTGTCCTCGCCGCTCGTCGTGCGCTTGCCTCCGCCGCTCAGCCTGTAGCGCAGCCTGATGCGCGGCGGCGTGACGTCGCGCATCACCCGCACGTCCGAGCCTCGCCCCCGCGGCTCGTCCTGGCCGGCAAGATCGATATCCAGAACATCGATGCTCAGATTCTGCCCCGGCGCGAGAAGCCGCCTGCCCAGTGTTTCGAGATAGCCGCGAAACTCCGCCAGCGTGGCCTCGCGCGATCCGCCACCGTAAGCATCCGCGTCGGTGTACCGCTCAGGATTGATGAAGCGGACCTTGACTCCGGCAACGCCTGGCGACGGACTGAGCAACGCAGCCATCAGCACGGCTGCGGCAATCAATCTCCGGATCATGTGAGCCTCGCATTCCGAACGCGTTCAGTCGCAGCTTCCCCGCAAAGCTCCGGAACGCCGGAATTGACATCGATATTCCGTTTCGGCACTTAGAATCGTTCAATCGGGCCGCTGATCCCTCTCGCCTGATCATCTGGCAGCGTGATCGGCCCCTGACGCTCGTATCCGAGATCGCCCCATGAAGACGCCATCCTATATCGAACCGCTTAGCGGCACGCTCTATCCGCTGGACCAGCCCCGCTGGTGCTCCGACGACCGCAAGCCGCTGATGGTGACGCCGCTGCGCGGCATCTCGCGCGACGAGATCGATCGCAGCCTGCGCTCGCTATGGCGCTATCGCGCGGCGCTGCCGGTCGATATCGCGAGCCCGATCTCGATGGGCGAAGGATGCACACCCCTCGTCCAGAAGGCGTGGGGCGAATTGCGGCCCTACTTCAAGCTCGAATGGTTCAACCCGACGGCCAGCTTCAAGGATCGCGGCACCACGGTGATGCTGTCCTTCATTCGCCAGCTTGGCGTCAATGCAGTGCTCGAGGACAGCTCAGGCAATGGCGGCGCATCGGTCGCCGCCTACGGCGCCGCCGGCGGAATGAAGATCAAGATCCTCGCGCCCGCGTCGACCTCTCCGATGAAGATCGCGCAGGTGCGCGCTTATGGAGCGGACATCCAGCTCGTGGAAGGGCCGCGCGAGGAGTCGGAGGCGGAAGCGATCCGCCAGTCCGGCAACATCTTCTATTCGAGCCACAACTGGCAGCCCTTCTTCCTCGAAGGCACGAAATCCCTGGCTTACGAGATGTGGGAGGATTTCGGCTATTCGGCCCCCGACAACATCGTCGTTCCCGTCGGTGCCGGCAGCAGCCTGCTCGGCTGCTATCTCGGCTTCAAGGAACTGCTCGCGGCAGGGCAGATCGCGCGGATGCCGAAACTGTTCGCCTCGCAGCCACTGAACTGCTCGCCGCTCGATGCGAGCTTCACGGCTGGCGTCGATACGCCCGTGGCGCGCGAGGTCCGTAAGACCATCGCCGAGGGCACCGCGATCAAGAGCCCGCTGCGCCTGCGTCAGATGGTGGCGGCGCTGAAGGAAACCGGCGGCGGCACGGTGGCCGTCCCCGAAGAGGGCATCGTCGCGGGACTGAAGAAGCTCGCGGCCACGGGCCTGTTTCCCGAGCCGACATCTGCAATCGCTGCCGCCGCGCTCGACGAGCTCGCCCGGCGCGACGCCATTCGCCCGAACGAACGCACCGTCGTCGTCATCACGGGGACCGGGATCAAGGCGGCGTCGCTGATCACCGAGATCCTCGGCTAGCGCCGAGGACATCCAGATAACGCGCGGCGGGACTCGCCTAGTTCCGCGCCGGTGCCGTCGCCGCGGCAGAGCGTGCGACCGGCCTTGCCATACGCGGCTCGGCCTGCGGGGACGCAGGCGCGCGCGAGCGCATCACCACGGCATCGATCTCGGCGATCACGCGGCGCTGGATCAACTCGTTCTTGTCGATCGTGATGTGGCCGGCGCCGGAGCCGCGCACGTCGACATTGTCGAGCTTGCCGCGGAAGCCATCCGCCGCGCGCACAGGCTCGCCGGGACCGTCGCCGATATAGAGGTTGATGTAGCGCTCGGCGCCCGTCGAGAGCTTGGTCTTGAACACGGAGTCGAGGCCGATCGCGAGCTTCACCGGCACGCCGAGGCGATTGAGCTTGGCGATCATGTCGGGCAGCGCGGTCGCACCCGAGGAATGCCCGACGAGAATGATGGTCTTCAGCCGGCCGGCCTTGTAGGCGGCGGCGGCCTCATCCGCGAGCGAGGACCAGGAAACGAAGTTCGCAACCGTCACCGGGATGCCTTGCGCCTCGAGCCGCGAGCCGATGGTGTCGAGCCCGAGCGAGAAGATGTTGAGCACGCCGCGCAGGAGATAAACATGCGTGGTCGCGGCTGCCTGGCTCGGCGCCGCCTTGGCGCTCGTCGGGCTCATGGCAACAGCTGACAGCAGGAGCAGGCACGTCGCCCACACGCGGATGGCGGACAACTGGCTGGTGCCGGCTGCGTAACGGCCGTTCGGTCTCATCGATCTTTTCCCTGGGAACAATACGCTTCGCGATTGAGCGGAATCGTAGCCATGGCCCGCTCGCAGACGCAACAAAGAGCCTCGTGAACAACAATCTTAGCCGCGGCCCGTGGCTGTTGCGCAACAGTTGCCCGAAACCTGCCACCGAAGGGGCTGTTTTGAGACCATTTTTCTCCTGGGAATTGCGACCGGGCAAGGGCGTTCCTATTTCAGGGCTCCGCTGACCTTGCCCCCATGGTTCCAGCCTCCCATCTCCCAGCCCTCCGGCCATCATGTCCTCCATCATCTCCGTCGCCAACCTGTCGAAGACCTATGGGTCCGGCTTCAAGGCGCTGAAAAACGTCAATCTCGACATCAAGCGTGGCGAGATTTTTGCGCTGCTCGGCCCCAACGGCGCCGGCAAGACCACGCTGATCTCGATCATCTGCGGTATCGCCAATCCGAGCGAAGGCAAGGTCTTGGTCGGCGGCGAGGACATCGTCAGCTCCTGGCGCAAGGCCCGCTCGCTGATCGGGCTGGTGCCGCAGGAGCTGCACACCGACGCATTCGAGAGCGTCTGGGCAACCGTGAGCTTTTCGCGCGGCCTGTTCGGCAAGCCGAAGAACCCGGCCCATATCGAGAAAGTGCTGAAGGACCTCTCGCTCTGGGACAAGAAGGACAACAAGATCATCACGCTTTCCGGCGGCATGAAGCGCCGCGTGATGATCGCCAAGGCGTTGTCGCACGAGCCGCAGATCCTGTTCCTGGACGAGCCCACCGCCGGCGTCGACGTCGAGCTGCGCAAGGGCATGTGGGAGGTGGTGCGCGGCCTCCAGCAATCCGGCGTCACCATCATCCTCACCACGCATTACATCGAGGAAGCCGAGGAGATGGCCGACCGCATCGGCGTCATCAACAAGGGCGAGATCGTGCTGGTCGAGGACAAGGCCACCTTGATGCAGAAGCTCGGCAAGAAACGGCTGACGCTGCACCTTGCGCAGAAGATCGACGCCCTGCCGGAGAGTCTGGCGCCCTACGCGCTCGAGATTTGCGAAGGCGGCGCGATGCTGGTCTACGACTACGACACCAAGGGCGAGCGCACCGGCATCACCAGCCTGCTCGGCGACCTTCGCAGCGCCGGCATCCGCTTCTCCGACCTCGACACCACGCAATCTTCGCTCGAGGACATCTTCGTCGACCTCGTGAGGACGTCATGAATTTGCACGCCGTTCGCGCCATCTACCTGTTCGAAATGGCGCGCACCTGGCGCACGCTGCTGCAAAGCATCGTCTCGCCGGTGGTCTCGACCTCGCTGTATTTCGTGGTGTTTGGCGCCGCGATCGGATCACGCATCGACCATGTCGAGGGCGTCAGCTACGGCACGTTCATCGTGCCGGGCCTCGTGATGCTGTCGGTCTTGACCCAGAGCATCGCCAACGCCTCCTTCGGCATCTACTTCCCGAAATTCGTCGGCACGATCTACGAGATCCTCTCGGCGCCGATCTCGTATTTCGAGATCGTGCTCGGCTATGTAGGAGCGGCCGCAACCAAGTCGATCATCCTCGGCCTGATCATTCTCGCCACCGCCGGTCTGTTCGTTCCGCTGCACATCCATCATCCGATCTGGATGCTGACCTTCCTCGTGCTGACCGCCGTGACCTTCAGCCTGTTCGGCTTCATCATCGGCATCTGGGCCGACGGCTTCGAGAAGCTCCAGATGATTCCGATGCTGGTGGTGACGCCGCTCACCTTCCTCGGCGGCAGCTTCTACTCCGTCAACATGCTGCCGTCGGGCTGGCGCACCGTCGCGCTGCTCAATCCGGTGGTCTATCTGATCTCCGGCTTCCGCTGGAGTTTCTACGAGATCGCCGATGTCAGCGTCGCCTTGAGCATCAGCATGACTGCCGCCTTCCTGGTGATCTGCCTCGTCATGATCGGCTGGATCTTCCGCACCGGCTATCGGCTGAAGAATTGACGTCTGCCGTCATTCCGGGGCGTGCCAAGCACGAACCCGGAATGACGACGATCTGGAGCCGTCACCTGTAGCAATGGAAGTGGTGGTAGCCGTCATAGTAGCCGCGGCAGCGATGGCGCCAGCCGTGATGGGGTATGCCGAACACGCCCTCGACCGCGCCCACGGCGCCACCAACGCCAGCCCCAACCGCACCTCCAACCACGCCGCCAACAGGCCCGGCGACGCGGTTACCTTCATAGGCACCTTCCTGGGCGCCGCGGACGATGCCCTGGGTGTGTCCGGGCTGCGGCAGCGCGAGGAGAGCAAGCAGGAGGCTCGCGGCAAAAAGCAGGCGGAAAGGCAAACCGGCCGGCAATGCGGCCGCGGTGAAGCGAGCTTTGTTCATCTCGATATCCCAGGGATGGACCGGCGAATTGGCCGGAGAAGGCAGGCAGTCTGAAACGCCGCTGCGGCCGAATGGTTGCGCATCCATGACGAATTGGCGACGCGCCGCGCTCGCGAAAATGTCAGCGGCGCACGCGCGGATTCGTGATGAAGCCGCCTTGCTTACGCCCGGCGCCAAGTTAACGATGGCCAATGCGGGCCACTGGAACCGAAACCTGATTGCGGGCATAGTACACGCCGGGGGACGGAGAGCCGCGGCGCTTTCGCGAACAGGCCGGAGGCCAGAAGTAAAATGCGTACCTTATTTATTGCAATCGTCTCATTGATGCTTTTCAGCGCCGGCAGCGCGCAGGCCAAGGTCGACATCACCATCGACAAGGACAATCAGCGGATGACCGTCGCGGTCGACGGCGTCGCGCGATATCACTGGCCGGTCTCCACCGGCATCCCCTCCCGCGAGACGCCGAATGGCTCGTTCCGCGCCTTCCGCATGGAAGAGGATCACTACTCCAAGGAATTCGACGACGCGCCGATGCCGCACTCGATCTTCTTCACCAAGATCGGGCATGCGATCCACGGCACCGATTCGGTCGGCCGGCTCGGCACGCCGGCGTCCCATGGCTGCGTGCGGCTGTCGCGCGAGAACGCCTCGACGCTCTACGCACTGGTGCAGGAGCAGGGCGTGCTCAACACCACGGTGACGCTGACCGGCTCGGCGCAGGTGGCCTTGATGCGCAATCCGCGCGGCCGCGGCACCAGCGCGGTGGCGCGCGCGGCGCAGCCGAACGGCGACCAGTACAGCGCGGCCGGCGAACCCGTCGATCTGACGCCGCAGGCGCAGTTTGGCCGCCGCGCGATGCCGCAGGACGACGGCTATATCTATCCGGCCGACGGCAGCGACACCGGCGCGCGCTATCCGGCACCGCGCGGCTCACGCCAGGTCTATGACGCCCAGGTCTATCAGCCGCAGCGGCAGTACCAGACCTACGATCCGAGCTATGGACAGCAGGGCTATTATTATCAGCAGCCCCGCCAATATTATCAGCCGCGTACCTATTACAATTATCAGAACTGACGGTGCGGATTGCCGGCACCATCTGAACGCGGCGGCGCCGCGTTCAATCGCCTTACGCTCTGCATCGACGAGGGCGCACGCAACGGCTCGCGCAGCGATTGCCATCACAATTAATACCCCATGCCGTGAACCTGAGAAGAGTTGCCGGCGTCATACGGTGGCCGCCGCAAGAAGCCTGCGGACATGAACGACAAATCTGGCGATGAGCGACCCTGCCCCCGATCGTATCACACTGAAATTCAACATGACTGCCGACGACAATGCCCGCCACACGGCGGCCATAGGGCGGCGCAACCGGAGCTGGCTGGGATTCACATTCTGGGCTGCAGCCTGGTTCGGCGCAATCCCCGTCGCACTGCTATTCCGGTTGCAGGCTACTGACCGTCAACTCGACGCCGAAGCGATCGAGATGGTAGGTCACTACAGCCTGTACGCATACACACTTGGCATGCTCGCCGCCACCATCGGGAGCTCCATCGCGCTCCGCATCTTCAGAAGACGATATTTCGAGGCGGCGGGGGACCCCAAGGAATTCAGGACGCTCGAACTCGACCTGACCGGGCTCACCGTGACGGCCACGGGGGTGCAGTACAGATACGAATGGACCCGGATCCGTCAGTGCACGCGCGAGAGGGGCCTTCTCCTGATGTGGATCACGCCCTATTCAGCGGTGGCGATTCCGGATCGGAGCTTTGCCGATGCCGCCGCCTACGACGCGGCCTTTGCGTTTGTCCGCGCGCGCCTGCGCGACGTCAATGCGGCGAATGCGCCAGCCCAAGGGGCAGATCGCCCTTGAAATGACCGGAGGCACACGGATAGAGCTGGAATGGTCAGCAAACGCGAACCATGCCGTGAACCCTGCCCTACCATGATCAAATCCCCTGTTGTCGCGATACTGTCTGCTTTCTGTTGTCTCGTTGCCGGAGAGGCCATGGCCTTCGATCTTGAAGCGCATCGCGGCGGGCGCGCGCTGCTGCCGGAAAACACCCTGCCCGCCTTCGCCAACGCGCTCTCGATGGGTGTCAACACGCTGGAGCTCGACGTCGGCGTCACCGCGGACGGCGAGGTCGTCGTGTCGCATGAGCGCGGCCTCAATCCGGATCTCGCGCGCGACGCCGCCGGCGGCTATGTCGCCGCGCCCGGCACGCCGTTCATCAAGCTGCGGCTCGACGATGTCAAAACGTATGACGTCGGCCAGATCCGCCCCGACAGCGCCTATGCCAAGCAGTTTCCCGAGCAGCGCGCTATACAGGGAACGCGCATTCCCACACTGAAGGAGTTGTTCGCGCTGGTCAAAAAATCCGGCAACACGCGCGTGCGCTTCAACATCGAGACCAAGATCGATCCGAACCATCCGGACGAGTCGCCGGATCCGCAGGCTTTTGTCGCGAAGCTCCTTGGCGTCATCGATGCCGCAGGATTTTCGAGCCGTGTGATGATCCAGTCCTTCGACTGGCGGACTCTGCTTCTGGTCCAGAAGCAGGCGCCGCAAATTCCGACCGTCTATCTGACGCTGCAGCAGGGCAAAGCGCCGACCAACGCGCTCGACAGGGCCACCGACTGGACGGCCGGCTTCAATCCGGCCGATCACGGCGGCTCGCTGCCGCGCACGATCAAGGCGGCCGGCGGCGCGGTCTGGTCGCCCTATTTCGGCGACGTGAATGCGGCGCTGGTCGCGGAAGCCCACGAGCTTGGCCTGCGCGTCGTGGTCTGGACCGTCAACAAGGCGGACGACATGGCGCGGATGATCGAGATCGGCGTCGACGGCATCATCTCCGATCGCCCCGACCTGTTGCGGCAGGTCGCCGGCGAAAAAGGCATCGCGCTGCCCGCGGGCACGCCGGTCAGCCCGTAGCCGCAAATGATCTCGTGCCCCGGACGCGGCGCAGCGCGTAGCGGTGCGCTGCAGAGCCGGGGCCTATTTGGGTCCCGGCTCTGCGTCGCGTCATTTCATGCCGCGCCGCGTCCGGGACACGAGATGTTCTACTCTCCCAACAGCGCTACTCCCCGTCCCTCAAGCGCCGATACAGCGCGCCGATGATGTTGGAGTAGTCGTCGGTCCAGACCCGCACCTTGTCGTCGGCCTCGGTCTCCTCCCATTGCTTGGAAGAGGCAAGCTTGCCGACATCGGCTTCCTCGCGCGCGGAGACGACGACGTCGGTCGAGAAGATGTAGTCGGCGTCGCGCCCGGAATCCTCGTTGTAGACCCAGCTCTTGAGATCGTTGGCGTCGGCAATGCCGACCACGACCGGCTCGAGGTCGAGATGGCGGTTGGAGATGTGCATCACGACCGCGCCATGCGGGGCGAGCTTGTCCTTGTAGATCTTCATCGCTTCTTCGGTCGCAAGATGGATCGGGATCGCGTCCGAGGAGTAGGCATCGACGATGATGAGGTCGTAGACGCCGTCCGGCTCCTTGGCGAAGGTCAGCCGCGCATCGCCGATCACCGGCTTGAGGCCCGGCGCGCAGCTCGAGATGTAGCGGAAGTATTTCGGATCACTCGCGGTATCGACCATGGTCTGGTCGATCTCGAAGAACTTCCAGCTTTCGCCGGGCGCAGCGGCGCAGGCAAGCGTGCCGGACCCGACGCCGATGGCGGCCACCTTCAGCGGCGCGCCCTTGCGTTCGCGCAAGGCGGTGATGGCCTGACCGATGCCGCCGTCCTTGTGATAGTAGGTGATCGGCTCAGGCCGCCCCTCGACCGGCGTGCCGTCATTGTTGCGGAAACGCTCGGCGCCATGGATCGTGGTGCCGTGCATCAGCACGTGGAAATAACCGCCGGGTGTCACCACGATCTTGTGCACGCCGAAGAAGCTGCGCACCGTCTCGACGCGGCCTTCATCCGCCGGGTAGACGCGGGTCAGCGCCAGCGCGAGCACGATCGTTGCAAAGATCTTCCAACGGTTGGCATTGAGTACGAGCGCCAGAAGCGCCGCGAGCAGGCCGACCGCGCCGGCGATCCAGACGCGATGATCCTCGAACCAGGTCGTAAGCTCGCCGGTCGAATAGGACGGCGCCATCAGCGCGATTGCGAGTGCGGCGAGCACGAGCCAGTACCACGTCATGACGGGAGCAAGCCGCTCGCCTGCAGATGGCCGGCATAGCGCGGCGAGCGCAATCAGGATCGGATATTCCGCGATCCAGGAGAAAGTGAAGGGTGCGACCAGGCCGGCGAACAGGCCGCCAACCATGCCGCCGAACGACAGCGCGACATAGAAGCCGGTGAGATATTTCGCGGCCGGCCGCGTGCGCGCCAATTCGCCATGGCAGGCCATCGCGATGACGAAGAAGCACAGCTGGTGGCCGCCCAGCGTCAGCAGCAGGTTCTGCTCGCCGCCAAAGGCCAGCAGGATCACGACGCCGGCAATCGCGAGCGGCTGGAGCATCAGCATCCATTTATGCGGCAACAGCGGCCGCGACTGGAACACCAGCACCCAGGTCAACAGATAAAGCGACAGCGGCACCACCCAGAGAAGCGGCGCGGCGGCGACGTCGGTCGAGATATGCGCGGTCACCGCGATCAGGAGGCCCGAGGGCACCGCGGCAAGGAAGATCCAGCGTGCGCGAACCAGCCAGCTCGGCGCCGGCGAGCTCGTGTCTTCGGTCCTCGCATCGGCCGCAGCGAGAGCCGGCGAGCGCAGCAGCAAAACACCGCAACCGGCGATCAGCAGGATCAGCAGACCGTAGCCGCCAGTCCAGAGCAGGTTCTGGGTGCGCAGCGTGAACACCGGCTCCAGCAGCACCGGATAGGACAACAGCGCGAGAAAGCTGCCGATGTTGGAGGCGGAATAGAGGAAATAGGGATCGGGCCCATCAGGGTGGCCGGTGCGGACGAACCAGGCCTGCAACAGCGGATTGTTGGCGGCAAGCGCGAAGAACGGCAGCCCGATCGACACAGCGAACAGGCCGAGCAGCCAGAACGCGTAACCCGAGGTCGGCGGCTCGCCAAAGGAATGCGCGATCCCGAGCGGCAACGTCAGCAAGGCGATCACCAGCAGCACGAGATGGACGGCGACCGGAATTGCACGGTTCCTGATCTGCATCAGGAAATGCGCATAGGCGTAGCCGGCGAGCAGCAGCGACTGGAAGAACACCATCGCCACCGACCACACCGCGGGCGAGCCGCCGAGCCGCGGCAGCACCATTTTCGTGAACAGGGGCTGCACCGAGAACAGCAGCAGCGCGCTGACGAAGATCGCGGCGGTGTAGACCGTCAACACCAGCCGGTTGCGCGAGGCGGACGGCTGCTCGGTGACGGCGGGAGGCACGATCGAATCCATGAAAGCTCCGGCAAAACCCCGGCGTTCGCCGGGCGCGCGCAATGGAGCACAAGGCGCATGAACGGGCAATAAATGGTGGGACTGTCGCGACAGGGAATGCCTGATATAGAACGTCATTCCGGGTTCGCGCTTCGCACACCCCGGAAATGACCACGGAAAGACCCTTGAACCTTTCATGACCGAAACCGACGTCGTCATCATCGGCGCTGGCCATAACGGCCTCACCTGCGCGGCCTATCTCGCGATGGCGGGGCTGCGCGTAACGGTGGTCGAGCGGCGCAAGGTTGTCGGGGGCGCTGCGGTGACCGAGGAGTTCCACCCCGGTTTCAAGAACTCGGTCGCTGCCTATACGGTGAGCCTGCTCAATCCGCAGGTCATCAGCGATCTCAAGCTCGCCGAGCACGGCCTGCGCATCGTCGAGCGGCGTGCGCAGAATTTTCTGCCCGCGCCCGACGGCAGCTATCTCCTCACCGGCGAGGGTCGCACGAAAGACGCCGTAGCCCGGCTCAGCGCACGTGATGCCGAGGCGCTCGACGGCTTTTCGCGCGAGCTCGAGGCGATCGCCGACGTGCTGCGCCAGTTCGTGCTGCGCGCGCCGCCGAACCTCGTGGAGAGCTTTGGCGCGGGCGCGATCCGGGAAACCATCAATGCGGTTCAGAGCGCCGGGATCCTGCGCAAGCTGACGCTTGAACAGAGCCGAAGCCTGCTCGACCTTTTCACGCGCTCGGCGGGCGAGATGCTGGACGAGCGTTTCGAGCACGATCTCGTCAAGGCGCTGTTCGGCTTCGACGCCATCGTCGGCAATTACGCAAGCCCTTATGCGGCGGGCTCAGCCTATGTGATGCTGCACCACGCCTTCGGCGAGGTGAACGGCAAGAAGGGCGTCTGGGGCCACGCCATCGGCGGCATGGGCGCGATCACGCAGGCCATGGCGCGCGCCGCGCGCGACCGGGGCGTCGCGATTCAAACGGATGCCGGCGTGCGCGAGGTGATCGTCGAGCGCGATCGCGCCGTCGGCGTCGTGCTCGAGAGCGGCGAGAGCATCCGCGCAAAATTCGTTGCGTCGAACGTCAATCCAAAACTGCTCTACACGCGCCTCGTCGCAGCGGACGCGCTGCCGGCCGAATTCCTCGCCCGCATCCGGCACTGGAAGAACGGCTCCGGCACCTTCCGCATGAACGTCGCGCTCGACCGCCTGCCATCGTTCACGGCACTTCCCGGGGACGGCGATCACCTGACCTCCGGCATCATCGTCGCGCCGAGTCTCGCCTATATGGATCGCGCTTATATGGATGCGCGCGCGCAGGGCTGGAGCAGCTCGCCCGTCGTGGAGATGCTGATCCCCTCGACGCTCGACGACACGCTGGCGCCCGAAGGAAAACACGTCGCGAGCCTGTTCTGCCAGCACGTCGCGCCAGAGCTGCCCGATGGCAGATCCTGGGACGATCACCGCGAGGAGGTCGCCGACCTCATGATCGCGACGGTGGACAAATACGCACCGGGCTTTGCGGCGAGCGTGCTGGGCCGTCAGATCCTGTCCCCGCTCGATCTCGAGCGGCAATTCGGTCTCCTGGGCGGTGACATCTTCCACGGCGCGCTGACGCTGAACCAGCTGTTCTCGGCGCGCCCGATGCTGGGACATGCCGACTACCGCGGGCCGCTGAAGGGCCTTTATCACTGCGGCTCCGGCGCCCATCCCGGCGGTGGCGTCACCGGCGCCCCCGGCCACAATGCGGCGCGGGCGATCTTGAGGGACCACCGCTCCCTGTTCGCAGGTCGTGGATAGGCATGTGGATAGCCTGTGCACAGGTCTGTTCGGCGCGTGGGGAAAGATAGCTCGGGGATCGCGGGGGACTCTGGGGCCAGGCGGTAGTGTCTCAGTTTGAATTTTCGACCGCTTCGCGCTTCTTGTAGGGGCCGCGAACGGCCGGGACCGGGTTGGCCGCGTCGATCAGCGCAACCACGTCCGTCATCTTCAAAACCTTATCCACAAGGCCAGCAGCCATTGCAGGGGTTGCGCCAAGCGTCTTGTGGACGCGGCAGAAATTGTAAAACACGAAGTACAGCGCCAGCGCGTGGCAGTGGTTCTCAAACTTCTTGCTGAACGCATTGGTGAGACGGGTGAACCGGCGCATTGACATGCGCATGGTGAGGTTCTGGCGCTCGACAAACGACGTATTGATCAATTCCGGATCTGGATTGCCCATGATTGGGTTCTTGATCGCTCCGATGCACTTGGGCGGGCTGTAGCGGCCCGCGCCAGCATAGTCCGTCGCGAAAATCTTGTTCAGCATGGCATAGTCGGCATCGAAATCGACCGCTGCCACGGCCTTCAGGTAGGCCTTATGGCCGTCCGTGGTGAGCTGGACCTTATTGGCAAGCCGGGCCTTCAAGTCGCCCATGAAGGCAATGCCGGTGTGCTGGCTGCGGTCGCCAACGTGCCAAGACACAATCAGCTTGGAGTCGGCATCCAACGCCGTCCACGTCCAGACGTCGCCAGCGGCCTCTGGAGCGGCCTTGGCGAACTTGACGTTCTTCTGCTTGGCGTAGCTGAACGACCAAATTTCGTCGCATTGGATGGCCTTGGCGGCCACGCCACGCACCGTCTTGTCGTGGAAGGCTGCGCAAGCCAATCCGGCATCAATCAGCAGCTTGGAAACCGTGTTGATCGAGACCCCAGTAATCCGGCTGATCGACCGCATACTGCTGCCCTCGCAGAGCATTGAGAGAATTTGGACGCGGGTTTCAACCGGGAGCCTGTTCATGGGGCGTATTTGGCCGAAAATATTCGATGTTGTCAAGCATAAAGTTCAGTTTAAGCCATTGCATTAAACAGCCTTGAACTATATAAGAATCAATGTCATACGGCCGGGATGGATATTGTGTTCGCCGACCCGATACTTGCCCTGATCGAGACGGAAGACGCGGGACAGACGCGCCTTCCCGTCCCCGTCATCAAGTCCGCTAGGCGAAAGCTGATCGTTATCCGTTCAGCGCCAGATGATCGTGCACTGAGGAACTGGAAAAGCTTGCACTACGAAAAATTGAAGGGGGATCGTGACGGCTATCGGTCGGTCCGGATCAATGAAAAATACCGGATCGTGTTCTCGCTCGACGAAGACACAAAGCCGCCCACCGTCACGATAATTGCAGTTGAGGATTATCACTGATGGCTCAGGTCAAAATCGCGTCCGTGGACCATCCCGGCACATTCATCACAGAGGAGCTTGAGGCCCGTGGGTGGTCTCAGGTGGATCTCGCATACATCCTTGGAATGTCAGTGCAGCAGCTTAATCCGCTTCTCACTGGCAAGGCCAATATTACCCCGGACTTAGCGGCGGCACTTGGCGACGCCTTCGACATGCCCGCAGAGTTTTTTGCGAATTTGCAGAAGCTCTACGAACTCAATAGAGTCAAACCTGTTGATCCAGGCGTTCGCACGCGTGCGTCTTGGGTGGCGCATTTCCCTGTCCGGGAAATGATAAAGCGCGGGTGGATCGAAGATACCGAGCCCGGCTTGCTTGATCTGCAAATGCTCCGATTCTTCGGCAAAAACCGCGTGGAAGACATTCCATTTGTCGGTGCAGGTGAAATCACGGCTCATGCCGCCAAGAAGAGCAGCGGATATGAGAACACGACGCCGATCCAGTACGCATGGCTGCATCGTGTAATGACGATTGCAAAGATGCAGGAAGCGCCGCCCTACTCGGAGGATGCCCTTAGGAAGAGTTTGGGACAGATTCGGGCGCATTTGCAGGACAAGGACGATCTAATCCACGTCCCGAATATCTTGCGTGCCTGCGGCGTTCGATTTGCGCTCGTTGAAGCCCTGCCGAAATCAAAAATCGATGGCGTATGCGTTTGGATTGATGGTCAGCCAGCTATTGGAATGACCACTCGCCTAGACCGCTTCGACAATTTTGCATTCGTTCTCCGTCACGAATGCGAGCACGTTCTGCGTGGTGACGGTCGAGAGGAATCGTTTGCGCCGGTGGATGAGATAGATGCCACGCACTTTGATGAACATGCCGACAAGCCCGACGTTGAAAAGCTTGCGGACGATGCGGCGATTGAGTTTTGCATCCCTAGAACGCAATTGAACTCGTTTCTGGCGAGAAAGGGCAACTTCATTTCTGAGCAGGACGTAATTGCATTTGCTGCTCGGTTGGAGGTCCACCCGGCGATTGTAGTCGGGCAGATTCAACACAAGCGCCAGAACTACGCTTGGCTACGTAAATATCAGGACAGCATCCGGAATTACTTAATGGACTGGGAATTCGTGGATGGTTGGGGACGGCTTGTTCCCACCGGACTTTAGGAGGCCAGAATGGCTAACTACGACGATCAGTTGCTGCGAGCGTGGGACGAATGGGAAGAAATCACTGGCGAAGCCGCCAATGATCCGGATGATTTCATAACCTGGGCAGTTGAAAACAAACGTCTCGTCCCACGTCCGCAAGACGTGCGCAAGTTTCTGCGGAAACAAGTCTCTCGGGTTTTGAGACAGGCTAGCCGCATGGATGAGGCCGGGTTTTCTTACCGTGCCAAACAGTGTGTGATGCTCTTGGAGAAGGACGGAAGGCAGCATCGTCTGTGGTTCGATACCGATAAGGGCGGAACCCCGAACCTCCGTCAGAAGGCGACCCGGCAGCGGCGCGATGGAATCGCAAGCGATGTTTACCGCGCGATCTGCGACGTCGAACACATGAACAAGGCGTTCCCCGACGATCCGCAACTATATTTCGTCCTCGAATTCGCGGATGACGTTGCAGAGCGCAGGGCGGCTGATCTATTGAATCGGGACCGCGAAGACGATGAGGATGAGGCAGCTTAATGCCCCGAGGACCGAAGGGTGAGAAGCGTCCCGGCGACGTTATAGGCGCCGCCATCATGGTCGGCAGAATAGCCACGGGCGACATTGAGGAGCCTACGGGGAAAGCTCCTAACCGGGCCAAGGGAGGCCGAAAAGGGGCCAAGGCCCGTGCTCGCGTTCTTACCCCTGAGGAGCGCTCCGAGATCGCAAGAGCAGCCGCCTCAGCTCGCTGGAAGAAGAGCTAGGGACTTAGTCCTTGCCCATCATCCTGTCGCACTCCGGGCAATCGTAAGGGGCGCTTTCAATAGCCTCCTTGATGGCATCCATGAACTCTTCGCGTTCGGCGTCGATTTCGCCGTCCTTCCAGCGATTGGTCCCGATTGCGTAAGCCAGTTTATTGGCCTCATCGTCGCCCTGATCCAGCAAACAGGTAGAATCGTCCGGATGGAGGACACATTCCTTTACGGCCCCAGCTTGCTTAGCAACCATAAGAGCTTGGTGGCTCAAATGGTCCAAACGCTCCATTTCGCGCTTAACCTGGCTCATTTCTGATCCCCTCCCGCTTAGGTGTGGAGCAGGCAGATGGGGATCAGGTTCCGGCGGTTCAAGCGCCTAGATTTCAAACTGAGACACTACCGGCCAGGCTGGGGATATCCGGGGGATAATTCCGGGATACCCCTGTGGACCAGCCGGTAGACAACCCCTGGGTTGAGGCAGGGAAATCCTGTGGGCATATCCGACTATGGGCCGAAGGAAACAACGTATGTCGAATGAGGACGGCACCAGGATCATCCACCGGAGGACGCCGGAATCAGCGGCCATGTCGGCAAACGTCAAGCGGGCGATGGCGCTCACCGCGCGGCTCAACCGTTTGACGTATGGCGATGCAGACGAGGTCCGCGCGTTGTTCAGCGAGCTCATCGGCAAAAAGGTCGACGACAGCTTTCTGCTGATCCCGCCCTTCTACACCGCGGGCGGGGACGAAATCCGCGTCGGCCGCAATGTCTTCGTCAATCAGAACTGCACGTTCTACGACCTTGGCGGCCTCGATATCGCGGACGACGTGATGATCGGACCGAACGTGAGCATCATCACGACGGGCCACCCGCTCGCGCCTTCGCAGCGCCGCGCCGCTACGATCGGAAAGCCTATCGTGATCGAAAGAAACGTCTGGATCGCGGCGGGAGCAACGATCATCGGCGGAGTGACGATCGGCGAAAACTCGGTTGTGGCTGCGGGCTCGGTCGTCACCAAGAACGTTCCCCCGAATACCCTTGTCGGAGGAAATCCGGCACGGGTCATTCGTTCGATCGACCACGACTGAACTGCGACTCCGCCGCCCGCTAAAACGACTTCGCCCGCGGAGGGCGTTCTCCCCGCGGGCGTCGGTCGATGTCTTTAATGAAATAGCCCCCGCTTGGAAAAGGGAGGCGGAAATTACTTCAAGTTGCTGCTAACTGAACCGAACTTGTCATTCAGGCTGGTGCCCAGGCTGTTGACCACGGTAATGATCGCCAGAGCGATGCCAGCTGCGATCAGACCGTATTCGATCGCGGTGGCGCCGGACTCATCGGACCAGAACTTTTGAACCATGCGCTTCAAGATTTTGCCTCCAATTTCCAGTTGCGTTGGCTGCACCCAACATCCGGTAATCTACGGGATGGAACCTAAAGTTGAATAAACGTGGGAACCACAAGTTTTGAGAACGATGCGAGGCAATAACTCATCAAATTGGATCGAATTGAGCGAGTACAGCTGAACAAAATGCCCCCCTCCCCCACCCACCGCGCGAGCTTTGCGATCGGCGACGAGGCCGCCGCCAAGCGCGTCGTCGACGTGCTGACCGAGATCTTTTTTGATGGTGACGCGGCGGTCGCTGCATTCGAGCAACCCGACGGGCGCTGGGACGTCACGCTGCACTTTGCGGACCCGCCGGATCAGGATTTCCTGAGGGGAATCATCGCTGAAACGGCAGGCAGCCAAATCGCGGACACGCTGGTGTTCGACAGCATCGAGGCCAAGGATTGGGTCAAGGCGAGCCTCGAAGACCTCGTGCCCGTTCCCGCTGGACGCTTCGTCGTCCATGGCAGCCACGACCGCGACCGCCTGGCGCCGAACAAGCTCGCCATCGAGATCGAGGCGGCGCTGGCCTTCGGCACCGGCCACCACGGCACGACGCGCGGCTGTTTACTGTTGCTTGACCATGTCTTGAAAGGTTCCCGGCCCCAGCGCGTGCTCGACCTCGGCACCGGGACCGGCGTGCTGGCGATCGCGGCGGCCAAGGCGCTGCATCGCGCCGTGCTGGCGAGCGACATCGACCCGCCCTCGGTGCGCGTGGCCCGCGAGAACGCGGGTCTGAACGAGGCCGGTCACCACGTGCATGCGATCCGCGCCACCGGCTTTGCCGCGCCTGATTTTGCCAAATGGGCCCCGTTCGACCTCGTGCTGGCCAACATCCTCGCCAATCCCCTGCGGCAATTGGCGGGCCCCATGACGCGGCACCTTGCACCAAGGGCGCATGTCATCCTCTCAGGGCTCCTGACGCCCCAGGCGCCCGCCGTGATCGCCGCCTACCGCGCGCGCGGCCTGGTGCCGGTGCGACATTTGCGGATCGAGGGCTGGAGCAGCCTGTTGCTGCGGAAGATGGGGTAAGGAGTCTGCCTTCCCTTCTCCCCTTGCAAAGGGAGAGGTGCGCCGACTGCGCGGCCCCAACTATTCCGTCGGCTTGTCGTCGTGGCTCATCTGAACGCGCTTGTCGCGCAGGATCCGCCTGGCGCGGCGCTCGGCGAAGCGGTCGATCATCTGGTAGATGACGCCACGCGGCTTCTCTGGCTCGGCAGATGATACCCCGCGGCGGACCGGAGGCGAGATCTTTTCAAAACTGAACGCAGGCATCGTGTGTCCCCTCGCCGTTGAGATGAACCACTTGCTCTTTTTGCCCTGTCATCCGGACGAAGCGCGGAAGCCGCATCCTTTACTCCACTCGACGCGAATGGAACTTCGCAAGCACAGTCTATGCCAATGCATTGCGATTGCGTCCACATTGCGGAGCAATCCCCATCACCCTAAGATAGTCACAGCATGTTCGAAGCTCACTTCCAGACATTCGAGGAGCCGGAGGCCGGCGTCGCATTGAGCGCGCGGCTTGCGGCACTTCGCGAAGAACTCGCCCGCCGCAAGCTCACCGGATTCGTCATTCCGCGCGCCGACCAGCAGCAGAATGAATATGTGGCGCCGTCCGAGGAGCGGCTGGCCTGGCTCACCGGCTTCACCGGCTCGGCGGGACTGGCGGTCGTGCTGCCGCAGGAGGCGGCGGTGTTCGTCGACGGCCGCTATACGCTGCAGGCGGCCAAGCAGGTCGACACAAAGGCCTGGACAGTGGAGTCGCTGATCGAACCACCGCCGGAAAGCTGGCTGTCCGCGCATCTGACGGCGGGCGACCGCCTAGGATTTGACCCGTGGCTGCACACTTTTGCGGCAGCCGAGCGCCTGTCCGCTGCCTGCGCCAAGGCCGGCGCCGAGCTGGTGCCGGTCGACTCGAACCCGGTTGACGCCGTCTGGCACGACCGGCCATCCGCGCCGATCGCACCGGTCGTGATTCACGCCATGCAACATGCGGGCATCGCGGAGGCGGACAAGCTTGCGCAGATCCGCAGCGAGATCGGCAAGCTCGGCGCCGATGCGCTGGTGCTGTCCGACAGCCATGCGGTGGCCTGGAGCTTCAACATCCGCGGCGGCGACGTCGCGCACACGCCGCTGCCGCTGTCCTACGCCCTGGTGCCGAAGGACGGCCGGCCGACCGTGTTCATCGACCACCGGAAACTCTCCAACCTGACGCGCGACCATCTCGAACAGTCGGCCGACGTGCGCGAGCCGGATGCACTGACGCCGGCGCTGATGGCACTCGCCACGAGCGGCGCGGCAATCGCGCTGGACAATGCGACCGCAGCCGATGCGCTCAGCCGGCTGATCACGAGCAGCGGCGGCAAGCCGCTGCGCGGTGCCGATCCGGTGACGCTGCTCAAGGCGGTCAAGAATGGCACCGAGATCGCCGGGACGAAGACCGCGCATCGTCGCGACGCGGTGGCGCTGGCGCGCTTCCTCGCCTTCATTGATCGCGAGGCGCCCTCGGGCAAGCTCACCGAGATCGACGCGGTGGAGGCGCTGGAGACCTTCCGGCGCGACACCGGCGCATTGAAGGACGTGTCGTTCCCGACGATCTCCGGAACGGGACCGAACGGTGCCATCGTGCATTACCGGGTCACCCGCAAGAGCAACCGCCGGATCGCACGCGGCGACCTGCTGCTGATCGACTCCGGCGCGCAGTATGAGGACGGCACCACCGACGTCACGCGCACCATGGCCGTCGGCGAGCCGACCGAAGAGATGCGCGACCGCTTCACGCGCGTGCTGCGCGGCCATATCGCGATCGCGCGGGCAGTATTCCCTGACGGCACCACCGGCGCACAGCTCGATACGCTGGCCCGGCAATATCTCTGGGCCGCCGGTGTCGATTTCGAGCACGGCGCCGGCCACGGCGTCGGCAGCTATCTCTCCGTGCATGAAGGGCCGGCGCGCATTTCCAAGCTCGGCACCACGCCGCTCAAGCGCGGCATGATCCTCTCCAACGAGCCCGGTTATTACAAGACCGACGGATTTGGCATCCGGACCGAGAATCTGGAGCTGGTCGTTGCCGCCGACATCGCCGGCGCCGAAAAGCCGATGAACGCCTTCGAGACGCTGACGCTCGCGCCGATCGACCGACGCCTGATCGATGTGGCGATGCTGAGCAAGGACGAGCTCGACTGGCTCAACGCCTACCACGCCCGCGTTAGAGCCGAAGTGCGGCCGGCGCTCGATGAGGCGACGAAGGCGTGGCTGGATGAGGCAACGGCGAAGCTGACGTAGCGCTGCATAGCTGCGTCGTGCTCGACGCAGCTCTCACCACAAACTCCGCTGTCATTCCCCGCGAAGGCGGGGAATCCAGTATTCCAAAGACGGTAGTCGCCTGCGGAGAAGCCGCGGCGTACTGGATCGCCCGGTCGAGCCGGGCGATGACACCTTCTATGTGGCCGGGCGCCGGATCACAGTAGATTTGCGCTGCCTGACATCGCGCATGGCCGTATTCCGAAACATCGGTATTCGCTGGTCCCACGATGCGGCTAGTGTCGATCCATGCATGGCATGATGGGCAAGCCGGCGCTCTCGGCGCAACAGAACCTCGCGACGTCGCGCGTGATGCTGATGTTGCTCGTTGCCATGACCGGCGTCGCGCCGATCTCGCTCTACATGCTGGTTCCGGCGCTGCCGGTCCTGGCGACGACGTTCGGTCGCGACATTTCCGTCGCACAGATGACGGTGTCGCTCTATATGGTCGGCATCGCCTGCTCGCAGCTCATCATGGGACCGCTGTCGGACCGGTTCGGCCGCCGACCGGTGCTACTCGCAGGGCTCGCGCTGATGGTCGCGGCGAGCATCGCCTGTATCTTCGCGGACAATCTGCCGCAACTGATCGCCGCGCGCTTCTTCCAGGCGCTGGGTGGCGCCACCGGCATGGTGGTAAGCCGTGCGATCATCCGCGACCTCTACGAGCGCGAGCGCATCAGTGCGATGATCAGCCTCGTCATCGCCGTCATGATGATCGCCCAGATGCTCTCGCCCCTGACCGGCGGCCTGATCGAGACCGCGTTCGGCTGGCGCGCGATCTTCTACGCCATCACGGCCGGCGCGCTGATAGTGGCGGTCGGCCTCGCGCTGGCGCTGCCCGAGACGCGCCGCGCCCGCGCCGCCGGCAGCGGCTTTCGCGGCGACGTCGGCAGCCTCATCCGTAACCGAGCCTTCGTCGGCTATGTGCTGTGCCAGGTGCTGGCCTCGCAGATCATCTTCACTTTTGCGGGGGGCGGCCCCTATATCGTGGTCACGCAGATGGGCCGCAGCAGCGCCGAATATGGCGCGTGGTTCGCGACCACGGCGTTCGCGTATCTGGTCGGCAATCTCCTCTGCGTGCGCTTTTCGCCGCGGCACTCGCTTGAAAAGCTGATCTGGTTCGGGCTCGCGCTGCAGCTCAGCGGCAGCGTGCTGAACCTCGTCTGGAGCCTGACCGGCTGGAACGAGGCACCAAGCTGGCTGTTCGGCACGCAGATGATCGTGATGGTCGGCAATGCCTTCGTGATGGCGAACTCGGCCGCGGGCGCCATCAGCGTTCGCCCTGAAGCCGCCGGCACCGCGTCGGGCGCGATGGGCTTCCTGCAGCAGGGCATCGGCTCACTGGTGTCGCAATTCGGCGCCTATCTCGGCGGCCACTCCGCGACCACGCTGCCGCTGACCTCGGCGATAACAGCAATCTCGCTGCTGTGCGCGTCCACGATGATCTTCGTCGTTCCGCGGCGCGAGGTCGTGGTCAGCGAAGAACTGATCGAGCAGGCGGAGGAGGAAGAGAGCGGGATGATGTAGCTGTCGCTGGGCGCATCCCCAGTCTCAGTGTCATGCCCCGGCTTGACCGGGGCATCCAGTACGCCGCGCCCCTTCCGTATCCCTGCAACGCCTCTGGAATACTGGATCACCCGCTTTCGCGGGTGACGACAGCGGAGCGAGGGGCGCACGCGAGCGCCAGAACCTCACTCCCCGATCAGCTTCAACCACTCATCCTCGGTCAACACCTTGACGCCGTGCTTGTTCGCCTCAGTCAGCTTTGACCCCGCGCCGGGCCCGGCAACGACGAGATCGGTCTTCTTCGACACCGAGCCAGACACTTTCGCGCCCAGCCGTTCCGCGGTCGCCTTGGCCTCATCCCGCGTCATCTTCTCCAGCGAGCCGGTGAACACCACGGTCTTGCCGGCGACGGCCGAATTGCTCTTCGGTTTCTCGGCGTCGATGATGTCGACTTCGCCGGTCAGCCGCTCGACGATGCCGCGGTTGTGGCTCTCTCCGAAATAGTCGGCGATGCTCTTGATCACGGTGTCACCGATCTGGTCCAGCGCATCCATGTCGGCAATCGCCTCCTCGTCGCCGTGAGCGACCTTCAGGCAGGCGTCGTGGAAGGCGTCCCAGGAGCCATAGCCGCGCGCCAGCGCCAGGGCCGTTGTCTCGCCGACATGACGCATGCCGAGCGCATAGATGAAGCGCTCCAGCGCGATCTTGCGCCGGCTTTCGATGGCACCGAACAGGTTGCGCACCGAAGTCTCGCCGTACCCCTCGATCTCCTCCAGCTTCAGCTTCGCGTTGCGCTTCTGCAGCGTGAAGATGTCGGCGGGCTCCTTCACGAAACCTTGGTCGAAGAAGTATTGAAGTTGCTTTTCGCCGAGCCCGTCGATGTCGAACGCCCGCCGCGATACGAACAGCTTCAGGTGCTCGACCTTCTGATAGGGACAGGCGAACTCGCCGGTGCAGCGCGCGCGCGAGCCCTCCTCGCCCGTCGCCGTCTCCTCGCGCACCACGTCGGTGTGCAGCGGGCATGGACACTTCTTCGGGAGGTGGAATTCCCTCGCGTTCTTCGGCCGCTTGTCGATGACGACGTCGACGACCTGCGGGATGACGTCGCCGGCGCGCTGGATCACGACGGTGTCGCCGATCCGGATGTCGCGGCCCTCCCGCAGCACCTCGCCCTTGTTGCCGATGCCCTTGATGTAGTCCTCGTTGTGGAGCGTGACGTTCTGCACGATCACGCCGCCGACGCCGATCGGTTCGAGCTTGCCGACCGGCGTGAACGAACCGGTGCGGCCGACCTGGATCTCGATGTCCCGCAACACCGTCATGGCGCGCTCGGCCGGAAATTTGTGCGCGATGCCCCAGCGCGGCGTGCGCGACACGAAGCCGAGCCGTTCCTGCCAGTCGATGCGGTCGACCTTGTAGACGACACCGTCGATGTCGTAGTCGAGCTCGGCACGCTGTTCTTCAATCGAATGATGAAACGCGAGCAACTCCTCCACGGAGTGACAGAGCTTGGTCAGCGGATTGGTCTTGAAACCGCAGCGCTCGAACCAGTGGATCATGCCGCTCTGCGTTCCCTCCGGCATCGCGCTCATCTGCCCCCACGCATAGGCAAAGAAGCCGAGCGGACGCGAAGCGGTGATGCCGGGGTCCTTCTGCCGCAAGGAGCCCGCGGCCGAGTTGCGCGGATTGGCGAAGATCGTGTCGCCGGCCGCCTTCTGCCGCTCGTTGAGGGCAAGAAATGCCTTCTTGGTCATGTAGACCTCGCCGCGCACCTCGCAGATGTCGGGCACGTCGCGGCCTTTGAGCTTCTTCGGCACGTCCTCGAGCGTACGGATGTTGGCGGTGACGTCCTCGCCCTCCGCGCCGTCACCGCGTGTCGCCGCGGTGACGAGCTCGCCGCCCTCATAGCGCAGCGACATGGAGAGCCCGTCGATCTTCGGCTCGGCTGAAAAATCGATCCGATCGTCTGCAAGCTTCAGGAAGCGCGCGATTCGCCCAACGAAATCGCGCACGTCTTCTTCCGCAAACGCGTTGTCGAGCGACAGCATCGGCACCGCGTGCCGGACCTTCTTGAAGCGTCCGGACGGCGCCGCGCCGACCTTCTGCGAGGGCGACTCCGCGCTGACGAATTCGGGGAATCGCTTCTCGATCGCATTGAAGCGCTGGCGCAGCGCGTCATATTCGGCGTCCGTTATCGTCGGCGCGTCGTCCTGATAGTAGCGCTTGTCGTGCCCCTCGAGCTCGAGGGCAAGCCGCATATGCTCGACCTTGGCCTGCGCCTTGGTGAGATCGGCGACGTCGGGAAGCGGTTTCGCTTTGGATCTTGCTGCTCTTGCCATGACCGTTGAATACGACAGACGCTGCGCGAGGTTAAGGGCGTGTGGAAATCTCGTGCCCCGGACGCTGCGCAGCGCAAAGCGGTGCGCTACTGATCCGGGGCCCATCTTGAGGCACCATTGTGGGTCCCGGCTCTGCGGAGCAGCGCTGCGCGCTGCACCGCGTCCGGGACACGAGAATCTACGCCGTCGCCGCCCTGAGCAACCGCTCCGCCGCCGCCCTCGCCTCCGCGGTGATCTCCGCGCCCGCCAGCATTCGCGCGATTTCCTCGCGGCGGTGGTCGGCGGCGAGCGCATTGACACGGGTGGCAACGCGCTTGCCCTTGTCGAGCGCGTCCTTGGAAATCAAAAGATGCTGGTCGGCGCGGGCAGCGACCTGCGGGGCGTGAGTCACGGCCATCACCTGCACCTGGCCGGCAAGCCGCGCGAGGCGCGCGCCGATGGCATCTGCCACTGCGCCGCCGACACCGGTGTCGATTTCGTCGAACACCAGGGTCGGCGCCGAGCCGCGGTCGGACAGCACGACCTTGAGCGCCAAGAGGAAGCGCGAGAGCTCACCGCCGGAGGCGACTTTCATCATCGGCCCCGGCTTGGTGCCCGGATTGGTCTGCACCCAGAACTCGACGCGATCAAAACCCTGCGGTCCCGGCGCGCGCTCGTCCGTCTCGACCTGGGTCATGAATTTCGCGCGTTCAAGCTTGAGCGGGGCAAGCTCGGCGTTGACGGCCTTGTTGAGCTTTTCGGCCGACTTCTGCCGTGCAGCCGAGAGCTTCTTGGCGGCAGCAGCGTAGCGCGCATCGGCCTCGATCGCGGCCTGCTCCAGCTTCTTCAATTGCTCCGCGCCGGCATCGATCAGCCTGACATCGGCCGCGTATTTCGCGGCAAGCGCCGCCAGGCCATCGACCGGCGTCGAATATTTGCGCGAGGCGGCACGCAGCGCGAACAGCCGTTCCTCGATGCGTTCGAGCTCCAATGGGTCGAAATCGGTGGCGGCGAGCGCGGCCTGGAGATGCTGGTCGGCCTCCTCCAACGAATTGATCGCGGCGTCGATCGCCTTCACCGCGGGCTCGACCAGCGCGGGCGAATTGACGCCGCGGCGCTCCAGCCTGCGCACGGCCGCCGAAAGAGCCGCGACCGGCGAATTGTGACCGCCGACGATTTCCTGCGCCTCGCGCAGGTCCGAGGCGATCTTCTCGCCCTGCATCATGGTGGTGCGGCGGGAGGCCAGCGAAGTCTCCTCGCCGTCCTTCGGCGCGAGTTGCTTCAATTCGTCCGAGGCATGACGCAGATAGTCCGCCTCGCGCGCGGCGCGCTCCATGCCGGCGCGATGCTCCTCCAGCGCGGTGTTGGCGGTGCGGCGCGCATCCCACAGCGCTTCAACGGCAGTGACTTCCTTCTCCAGCCCGGCAAAGGCATCGAGCAGGCGGCGATGCGTGGAGGCATCGACCAGCGCACGCTCGTCATGCTGGCCATGGATCTCGACCAGCGCCGCGCCGACCGCCTTGAGGGTCTGCACGCTGATCGACTGGTCGTTGATGAAGGCACGGGTGCGGCCGTCGGCGAACTGCACGCGGCGCAGGATCATCTCGCCGGTATCGTCCAGCCCGTTCTCGGCGAGGATCTTGGTCGCGGGGTGGGCCTTGGGCACGTCGAACACGGCCGTGACCTGCCCCTGCTCCGCGCCGTGCCGCACGAGGCCGGCATCGCCGCGGCCGCCGAGCGCCAGCGCAAAGGCATCGAGCAGGATGGATTTTCCCGCGCCGGTCTCGCCGGTCAAAACCGCAAGGCCGGTCGCGAATTCGATATCGAGCCGTTCGATCAGGACGATGTCACGGATCGACAGACGCGCCAGCATGGAACCCCAAAATTTCCTAGCCGCCGAGGCCTATCTTCTTGAAGGTCCTGCTGATCCAGGACCCCTGATTCTCGCTCGGCTCGAGACCGCCGGATTTTACAAGATTATAGGCGTCCTTGTACCAGCGGCTGTCAGGAAAATTGTGCCCGAGCACGGCGGCCGCGGTCTGCGCTTCGCCGACGATGCCGATCGCCATATAGGCCTCGGTAAGGCGGTAAAGCGCCTCCTCGACGTGGCGCGTGGTCTGGTACTGCGTGACCACGGTCTTGTAGCGGTTGATCGCAGCCGTGAAGTCACGCTTCTGCGCGTAATAGCGGCCGACGGCCATCTCCTTGCCGGCGAGCTGGTCACGCGCGCCCTCGATCTTGGACTTGGCGCTGCTCGCGTATTCGGAGTTCGGATATTTGCGCACCACCTCTTCGAGCGAGGCGATCGCCTTCTCGGTGCGGGTCTGGTCACGGCTGATGTCAGGGATCTGATCGTAATGGGAGGCCGCGATCAGATATTGCGCGTAGGCCGCGTCCGGGCTGCCGGGATGCAGGGTGACGTAGCGGCTCGCAGAGCCGATGCAGCTGTCATAGTCGCCGGCCTGGTAGGACGCGTAAGCCGACATCAGAAGCGACTTGCGGGCGAGGTCCGAATAGGGGTGCTGCCGGTCGACCTCCTCGAACTTCTTGTTCGCGGCCTTGATGTCCTTCTTCTCGTTCATGAGGAACAGGCCCTCATTGTAGAGCTTGTCGGCCGGCTCCTCGACGAAGGTGTCGTCCTTGGCGGTGAACTTGTCCCACAGCTCGCCCGCGCCGCAGCCGCCGAGCGACAGCGCGAGCGCGAGGAACGCGGCGGCCTGCAGCAACCGTCGCGCCGAGGGCGCGAGCGAAGGCGTGAGTGATTCGCGCGTCATACGCTGTGCTGACATGAATTTAAGACCTGACGTCCTGTGATGCGGTGCCCGCCACGCCATGACCCCGCCATGGCCGCGAAATCTGCCGTATAAGTTTGCCCGTGCTTCGGCGCCCTGCCATGCGACCAAGCCGGTATAACCCAAAAACGATCGTTAACGTCCCGGATAGGCAGGCATTTCGCCCGGATTAAGGCGACGGTGCATTGAAGCTAGCCGATCATGGTTACCAGGAAATGCGTAAGGGGCCAAAGCGGCCGGAATCGGCCGTTCAGGACACGTCCGGCCCGTAGGCGGCGGCAATCCGACCACCCACGATACCGCTGCCGACCTCGACCACGGGACGCGTGGTGCGGCGAGCCGCCTCACCTTCGACCACCCGCCAAGCGGTCCGATCGGCAAGCAGCGCGGTCAGGACGGCATGGTTGAGCTTGTGGCCGCCGCGAACCGAGCGATAGGCGCCGAGCAGCGGCAGGCCGGCCAGCGTCAGATCCCCCACCACATCGAGCACCTTGTGGCGCACGCATTCGTCGGCGTAACGCAAGCCTTCGGTATTCAGCAGCCGCTCCTCGTCGAACACCACGGTGTTCTCCAAGGACGCGCCACGCGCGAAGCCTGCACTCCAGAGACGCGCCTGATCGCACATCAGGCCGAAGGTGCGGGCCCTCGCGATCTCGCGGCGGAAACGCTCCGGGCTGAGCTCGAACGTGTAGGCCTGCCGGCCGATCACGGGATTGGTGAAATTGATCTCGACCTCGGCGCGGAAGCCATTGGCGTAAGGCCGCAGCTCGCCGAAGGAATCGCCGATCGCAACCGAGATCGGCTTCAAAACCTGGATGAACCGGCGAGGTGCCGGCTGGCTCACGATACCGGCCTGGTCGATCGCCGCGACGAAGGTCGCTGCGCTGCCGTCCATGATCGGAACTTCCGGACCGTCGATCTCGATGGTGGCGTTGTCCACGCCCATGCCACGCAGTGCAGCAAGCACATGCTCGGCGGTCGACACCAGTGGGCCGTCACTGTCGCCAAGCACCGTTGCGAAGTCGGTCGCGATGACCTGCTCGGCGGTAGCCTGCACTTCGCGGTCGCAACCTTCGAGGCCGGTACGGACAAAAACCAAGCCTGCATCGACAGGTGCAGGCCCCAAGGTCAGCGTGACGGGGAGACCGGAATGAACGCCGACGCCAACCACTGTGGCCTGCGCGCGGAGCGTTGTTTGCCGGCTAAATTTCATCAGGAACTGCCCACCCTACGACCCACTGTGACTTATACTGGACTGAACTGGCCGTCCGAGGCACCAGCTCGAATCTCCGTATCCCCAAGTCACGCGCAAACCATAGTCACTGCCCCAAACAAGCCAACTCACGCTTTTTTACCAATTGTTACCCCAACTCTGCCGCATTCGAGCGTCGCGTGAGCCAATTTGCGCCACGTTTGGAGCCGGTTCTGGCAACTTTATTCCACCACGAAATACATAATTAATCATTTAAAATCAGTCGGTTGCGATAGAAGTCCGAGATTCTTGGGGCCAAAAGCAAAGGTCCCGGCGAACATTTCGCCGGGACCTTTTTCATCGCCTTGATTGTAACAATCCTCACGTCGCCTGGCGGCGGAGGAAGGCCGGGATATCAAGATGGTCGTCTCCCTGTGGCGCCGGCGCAACAGGCGCAGGGCGGCCATGGACATCCAAACCTTGCGGCGCCGGCCGGCGGGCATACTCTGATACCGGTTCGCTGGCTGCGATCTGCTGAGCCACGCTACGCTGCGGCTTGCGGTCGGGCAGCGGAGGCATCGCGGGGCCTGCCGTGCGGGCGACGACCGGCGGCTCGCTCTCCTCGTCGCGGCGGCCGAGGCCGACATTGGCGAGGCGCTGCAACAGCGACAGGCGGGTCTTCTGAGTCGGTTCGTCCTCGGCCTCGCGGCCTTGGCGAATCTCGGCCTGGGCCGGCATCGGCAGGTCCTCAAGACGCGGCATCCGCGGCGCACGCACCGGCGGACGCTCGGCCTGCGGCGGGATGAAGGTCTCCGGCGTCATCGGCTCCTGCATCGCAACGGGCGCTGCTTCCGGCTCGGGGAACAGCGACGGCTTTTGCGCGATCGGGCGCACGGTGACGTCGCCATAGGTCTGGGGCGCCGGGGCGTGCTGCGGCACTTCCGGAGCCACCGCGGCGGCAATCGCAGCCAGCGCGGCACGCTCGACATTGGGACGCGGCGCCATGGGGGCGGCAGCGACCGGCGCGGCCGCCGCCTGCGGGATCTGCGCTTCCAGCTTCTGGGCGCGCTCGGCGAGCCGCTGATTGTCCGCACGCAGCCGCGCGGTGAGATCGGCGAGCCGGGTTTCAGCCACGGCGGCCGGCGCCTGGGGGGCGGCAACGGCGACAGCCGGTGCGCTCGAGGCCTGGCTGTTGCGGGCGATCGCCGCCTGCTCGATGCCGGTGGCAACGACCGAGACGCGGATCAGGCCGTCGAGAGCTTCGTCGAAGGTGGCGCCGACGATGATGTTGGCGTCCTGGTCGACCTCCTCGCGGATGCGGGTCGCGGCTTCGTCGACCTCGAACAGAGTGAGGTCCTTGCCGCCGGTGATCGAGATCAGGAGGCCCTTGGCACCCTTCATCGAGGAATCGTCGATCAGCGGGTTGGCGATGGCAGCTTCGGCCGCGGTCAGCGCGCGCTTGTCGCCGGAGGCTTCGCCGGTGCCCATCATCGCCTTGCCCATCTCACGCATCACGGCGCGGACGTCGGCGAAGTCGAGGTTGATCAGGCCTTCCTTCACCATCAGGTCGGTGATGCAGGCAACGCCCGAATAGAGCACCTGATCGGCCATCGCGAAGGCGTCGGCGAAGGTGGTCTTCTCGTTGGCGACCCGGAACAGGTTCTGGTTCGGAATGATCAGGAGCGTGTCAACGACCTTGTGCAGCTCGTTGATGCCGGCTTCAGCGGTGCGCATGCGGCGGCCGCCTTCGAAGTGGAACGGCTTGGTCACCACGCCGACGGTGAGGATGCCCATGTCGCGCGCAGTCTTGGCGATCACCGGAGCGGCACCGGTACCCGTGCCGCCGCCCATGCCGGCGGTGACGAACACCATGTTGGCGCCCGAGAGATGGTCGCGGAGCTCGTCGATCACCTCTTCCGCGGCGGCCGCGCCGACGTTCGGCTGCGAGCCGGCGCCGAGGCCCTGCGTAACCTGCGTACCCATCTGCACGATGCGCTGCGCCTTCGACATCGTCAGCGCCTGCGCGTCGGTGTTGGCGACCACGAAGTCGACGCCCTGAAGGCCCGCCGTGATCATGTTGTTGACGGCGTTGCCGCCGGCGCCGCCGACGCCAAACACGGTGATCCGCGGCTTCAGTTCGTGAATATCAGGAACGTTGATGCTGATGGTCATGGTTGCCTCTCGATCACGCGCGCGTGGGTTCGCCCCGGCCGGCGGCCGTGGGAGTTGGTGAAAATCCGGGAACGTGGAAACCTGTCATCAGAAGCCCTCGCGAAGCCATCGTCCGACCTTTCCGAAATAACCGCCGGTCCCTGTCTTGATCTGCCGCGTATGCCGCGGTTCGACATGTTCAAGGTGAACATATTGCGGGTAGACCAGGAGCCCGGCGGGCACCGCGAAGGCGGCGTTCTTCGCCTCATTGGGCAGCCGGCCGAAGCCGAGCGGGCGGCCGATCCGCACGGGACGGCCGAGAATTTGCGTGCCGAGCTCGACGAGCCCGGTGAGCTGCGAAGCGCCGCCCGAGAGTACGACGCGGCCCTTGGGCTCGGCCGCGAAGGGCGATTCCTTGAGCTTGTCGCGGACCATCTCGAAGATTTCCTCGGCCCGGTGCTTGACGATGTTGGCGATGGTGGCGCGGGAGACGATCTGCGGCAGATCCTGCTCGTCGCCTGCAGTCGGCACCGACATCAGCTCGCGCGAGTCAGATCCGCCGGTGATGACCGTGCCGTAAAGCGTCTTGATCCGCTCGGCATCGGCGATGGTCGCCGACAATCCGCGCGCCAGGTCCATCGTGATGTGCTGGCCGCCGACCGCAAAGCCTGCCGCATGCACGAAGCGGCCGCCGGAATAGACGGAGATGGTGGTGGTGCCCGCCCCCATCTCGACGACCGCGGCGCCGAGATCGGCCTCATCGTCAGTCAGCACGGAGAGGCCGGCGACATAGGGGCTCGCCGCCATGGCTTCGACATTGATGTGGCAGCGTTCCACCGCCAGCATCAGGTTGCGCGCCACGGTGGCGTCGCAGGTCACGACGTTCATGTCGACGCCGAACTGGCGCGCGACCATGCCGCGAGCATCTCGGATGCCCTTGACGCCGTCGAGCGTGTAGCCGACGGGGAGCGCATGCAGCACGGTACGGCCCTCGCCTGTGGCATGGCGCATGCCCGTGGAGGTGACGCGACTGACGTCCGCCGGCGTGACCGCGCCACCGCGGATATCGGCGGCAGCCTCGACCATATGCCCGGCGAGCCTGCCGCCGGAGACCGACAGCAGCACGGATTCGACCCGCACCTTCGCCATCTTCTCCGCAAGCCCGACGGCCTGGCGCACGGCCTGCTCGCATTCGCCGAGATCGATCACCGCGCCGGCCTTCATGCCGCGCGCCTGGATCTGGCTGTAGCCGGTCAATTCCACCGCATGGGTACGGCCGCGCAGCGCCTCGCTCGGCGCGGACGGCTTCAGCCGCGCGATCATGCAGGCGATCTTGCTGGTGCCGATGTCGAGACAGGCGACGATCCCGGCGCGCTTATGCGGCATCGGGCGGGTCTTCGGCGTCTGGGTGCGGTCGAGACCGGTCATGCGGAATCACCGGCCTTTTTCTTGGGCTGTTTGGCCTTGAACAGATCTTCGCGCGCCTTCGCGGCGTCGTCGGAGAGCTGCACCACGAGACGATCGGGCAGCCGCATGTCGACGGCGACGATGTCCTTGGAGAACAGCCTCTCCTCCTTGTCGAGCTTGGACAGGGCGGCAAGCGCATTGCCGACGTCCTGCTCTGGCAGCCGCACGTCGAGGCCGTCCTTCAGCCGCAGATTCCAACGGCGCTCGCCGATGAAAATCGCGGCCTTGGTCACCGACTGCACCTGCGGATAGCGTGCGAGCAGCGCGAGGAAATCGCGCGCCTGGGTGGCGGCACCCTTGCCGACCACGAGCGGCAACGTCAGGAAGCGGCGCGAAACGTAGGGCTCGAGCACGGCGCCGTCGTCGGCAATCACGGACAGCCGGCCAGCTTCCTGCCACAGCGCGAACGCCTTGCGCTCGGTGATGTCAATCTGGAGCTGGCCCGGATAGAGCTTCAGCACGGTCGCGTCCGCGATCCAGGGATTGGCCTTCAGCTTGTCGCGCAGACCGTCGGCATCGAGGAACAGAAGCGAGGAGCGGCCACTGACGCCGCCAATGGCGAGAATCTCGTCCTGGCTGAGCTGCTTACGGCCGTTGATGACGACGGAGGTGATGCGGAAGCCTGCGGAATTGGCCAGCGCATTGCGAGCATCGCTGACCGCGGTGGTGAAATCCTGGAGATGGCCGCCCTTGACGATGCCGAGGCCGGTCGCGCCCGCAAGCAGGATGACGGTCAGGCCGATGCCGACCCGGCGCGGTAGGAAGCGTTCGACCAGCGCGACGATGCGCGGCGTCGACTCGCGCTCCGGCACCGCCTTGGCACGGGCACGCTTTTCCTGGAGCTTCTGTTCGCGCTTGTCCTGACGCTTCTGCTCGATCCACTCGCGCAGAAGCACGACCGCTCCAATAGCGGCCGCCTTCAGATCAGCTTGGGGCCTCAGCGATCGAAGTACCGACCGAGTGAGGCTGCCTGCACCATCCATTGCACGAGCTCGTCAACAGTTAGCCCGCGGAAAATTCGCGGGTTCTGACGCCCCATGTCGTCTCGGACCGGCCGGCCGGGTGGTCTTCAGCAGAAGAAGCCTCTCCCCTTCAAAGCGTTGGGCGGAGACGGGAACACCCGCGACCCCCCACGCGCCGGCAGCCAAAACGCCATATGCGTCGCCAGCGTTAACCTTCGGACTTCCTGGTAAACAAAAGGTAAAATTCGTTAACGGCTGGAGCTTTTTGCCTCGTCTTGTGAGGCATTTATGCCGCTATCCCCGGCATTTTACCGATTTTGGGTTCCAAAACGGGCTGTTTCGCCCGTTCGGCCGTTAACCAACCCTAATTATTTCCGCACCCGCCGTTCGGCGAGCTCGATCAGGTCACGCAGGAAGTCGACGAACTCGATCCCCTGCGCCTTCAGTGCCTTGGGATAGAGCGAGGACTTGGTGAGGCCCGGCAGCGTGTTGGTCTCGAGATAGACAAGGCCCTTGTCCGACACGATGAAATCCGACCGGGAATAACCGGTGCAGGACATCGCCCGGTGCGCCCGCATCGCCTGGTCCATCAGCGCGGCCGTGACATCGGCTGAAAAGCGGCCGGGGCAGATCTCCTGGGTCGACTTCAAGAGATATTTTGCGGCGTAATCGAAATTGCCCTCGCCCGGGATGATCTCGATCGGCGGCAGCGACATCATCGAGCCGTCCGGCCGCTCCAGCACGCCACAGGTTGCTTCGATCCCGGCGATGTAGGGTTCGATGACGTATTCTTCATGCTTGGCCGCATTGCGGACAGCGACGAGATCCTGCTTGGCGTTGACGAAGATGAGGCCGTAGCTCGACCCATCGCGCGCCGGCTTTGCGATCAGCCTGCCGTATTCGGCAAAGGCATCGTCGATATCTTCTAGCGCAATACCGCTCGGCGGCGTCACGCCGCCGAGCGCGGCGAACTGTTTGGCGGCGACCTTGTCGAAAGCGAGATGCGAGGACGCCGAGCCCGATCCGGTGAAGGGGACGCCGCGTGATTCGCACATCACCTGCAGTTCGCCGTTCTCGGCGCGACCACCATGTAGCGCGAGCACCAGCACACGGTCCTCGGCCTTGGCCCGGTCGAGCGCCTGCTCCAGCGGAATGCCGCGCGTGCCCGGGTTGAACTCGTCCTCGAAGGGACGAGCGTGCTCAAGGAGTTGCTGCGACTGGACGACGTGCACCTTGTCCTGGACATCCCAGAACCAGAGATCGGCTTCGGGCAACGCCTGATGCAGGGCCTGCGCGCTTGCGACCGAGACCAGACGCTCCCTGTTGGAGCCGCCGAAGAGAATGGTGATCCGCATTTTCCTAGTCACCTATCTGCGTCGTCGCGCCCCGGAATGACGGCGATCATGGAACCCCGATCCTCTTGATTTCCCAGTGAAGCTCAATTCCGGAATCCGCCTTCACGCGTGCGCGCACGGTCTCGCCGAGCGTCTCGATGTCATGGCCGGTCGCATCACCCGTGTTGATCAGGAAATTGCAGTGCATCTCCGACACCTGCGCGCCGCCGACGCGCAGACCACGGCAGCCGGCGGCATCGATCAGCTTCCAGGCCGAATGGCCGGGCGGGTTCTTGAAGGTCGAGCCGCCGGTCTTCTCGCGGATCGGCTGCGCGGTCTCGCGATGGTTTTGCACTTCCGCCATACGGGCGCGGATCGCCTCCGCATCCTTGATGACGCCGCGAAAGCGCGCGGACGTGAAGATGATCGAGGGGTCGACACCGCTGTTGCGGTAGACGAACTTCATGTCGGCATTGGAGAAGGTGTGCTTCGTCCCGTCGCGACCGATGCCGGTCGCCTCGATCAGCACGTCCTTGGTCTCGCCGCCATTGGCTCCCGCATTCATGCGCAGCGCGCCGCCGATCGTGCCGGGAATGCCGAAGAAGAATTCGAGCCCGCCGAGATCAGCGCCGGCGGCCACTTCCGCAACGCGCTTGTCGAGCGCGGCGGCCCCCGCGGTCACGATGTCGCCGCTCGCGCTCGCCTCACCAAAGGCGCGTGGCGCAAGACGGATCACGACGCCCGCCATGCCGCCATCGCGCACGATCAGGTTGGAGCCGACGCCGACGACGTAGACGGGAATGTCGGCGGAAAGATGCGCGAGGAAATAAGAAAGATCGTCTTCATCGGCCGGCGTGAACAATATTTGCGCCGGACCACCGACGCGAAACCAGGTGAGCTCTGCCAGCGACTGGTTCGCCAGCAGCCGCCCGCGCAGGTCAGGCATCGCGGCTTTGAGTTCGGGCGTGATCTCGGGGAAGCTCATGCGACGTCCTCAAGCTGTCTCTTATACACATCTGACGCTGCCGACGACTAG